>JBNMNZ010000073.1:0-7049 GCA_051276605.1 Polaribacter sp.
AGTATCCGCTTCTTCTTAATCCTACAGAGTTAATCCCTACATAAGACAAAGGCTCTCTTGCTGCTTTAACATATGGAGGAACATCTTTTCTAACCAAAGATCCACCTGTTACAAAAGCGTGTTTACCTACAGATGCGAATTGGTGCACAGCTACCATACCTGCTAGTACTACATTATCTCCAATTGTTACATGGCCAGCCAAAGTAGTATTGTTAGAGAACACACAATTATCACCTACAAAACAATCGTGAGCAATATGGCAATACGCCATAATTAGACAATTGTCACCAACTGTCGTTTTCATTCTGTCTTTTGTACCTCTATTAATTGTTACACATTCTCTAATTGTAACATTGTCACCAATTTCTACAGTAGTTTCTTCGTCTTCAAATTTTAAATCTTGAGGAATTGCAGAAATTACTGAACCAGGGAAAATTCTACAATTCTTACCAATTCTAGCTCCCTCCATAATTGTAACGTTAGATCCAATCCAAGTTCCAGAACCAATAACTACATTATTATGTATTGTAGTAAAAGGTTCTATTACAACATTTCTTGCAATTTTTGCTTGAGGATGAACATATGCTAATGGTTGATTCATAATTTATTTTTTTCTAGCAATTTGTGCCATTAATTCTGCTTCTGCAACTAATTTTCCATTTGCATAAGCATACGCTTGCATATGACAAATTCCTCTTCTTATTGGTGTAATTAATTCACATTTAAAAATTAATGTGTCACCAGGTAAAACTTTCTGTTTGAATTTAACTTTATCCATTTTCATAAAATATGTTAAATAATTTTCTGGATCAGGAACCGTACTTAATACTAAAATCCCACCACATTGTGCCATCGCTTCGACTTGTAAAACTCCTGGCATTACTGGAGAACCGGGAAAATGACCAATAAAAAAACCCTCATTCATTGTCACATTTTTCATACCAACAACATGTTTGTCTGAAAGTTCTATAATTCTATCGACCAACAAAAAAGGTGGTCTGTGAGGAAGAATATCCATAATCTGATGAATATCTAATAAAGGTGCTAAGTTTAAATCATATTGAGGAACATTGTTTCTCTTTTCTGATTTTATGATTTTTGCCAATTTCTTAGCAAACTGTGTATTTATTAAATGACCAGGTTTATTTGCAATTACCTTCCCTTTAATACGAACGCCTGTTAGTGCTAAATCACCAATAACATCTAATAATTTATGACGTGCAGCTTCATTTGCCCAATGCAAAGTTAGATTATCTAAAATTCCATTTGGTTTTACAGCAATATCATCTTTTTTGAAGGCTTTTTTTAATTTTTGCATTGTACTCTCTGATAATTCTTTATCAACATATACAATAGCATTATTTAAATCTCCTCCTTTAATTAAGTCATTTTCTAATAACATTTCAATTTCATGTAAAAAACTGAATGTTCTTGCATCTGCAATCTCTTCTTTAAAGTCAGAAATTCGATCTAAAGTAGCATTTTGAGTTCCTAAAATTTTGGTCCCGAAGTCTACCATTGTTGTTACTTGATACTCATCAGCAGGCATTAAAATAATTTCACTTCCTGATATCTCGTCTTTATATGAAATAACCTCTTTAACAATATACTCTTCAATATATGCTTCCTGTTCTTTAATTCCTGCTTTTTCTAAAGCTTCAACAAAATACTTAGATGAACCATCCATAATTGGAGGTTCTGATGCGTCAATTTCAATTAATAGATTATCAATATCTAAACCAACAGCTGCAGCTAAAACGTGTTCTGATGTCTGAATTTTTACACCGTTCTTCTCAAGATTAGTTCCTCTTTGTGTCGTTACAACATATTCTGCTTTAGCTTCTATCGTTGGTGAACCTTCCAAGTCTACCCTACTAAAAGCAAATCCATGATTTATTGGAGCAGGCTTTAATGTCATTGATACGATATTACCCGTATGCAAACCTACACCTGATAAGGTTATTTCTGATTGTATTGTTTTTTGTTTCTTACTCATAGCTATTGATTTTGAGCATTCAATTCTTTTTCTATTTTATTAACTGATGCTGCAATCTTAGGTAAATTTCTAAAATAAACGTATGATTTGCTATAATCTGAATACGTCATTGCAGGCGAACCTTGTACCTTTTCTCCATCTTTTAAACTTCTGGCAACTCCAGATTGACCTTGGATTTTTACATTATTACCAATCGTTAAATGACCTGCAAAACCAACTTGCCCTCCAATCATACAGTTTTCTCCTATTTTGGTTGAACCTGCAATTCCTGTTTGTGCAGCAATTACTGTGTTTCTACCAATTTCTACATTATGAGCAATTTGTATTTGGTTGTCTAACTTTACACCTTGTCTTATAATTGTAGATCCTAAAGTGGCTCTATCTATGGTTGATCCAGAACCGATATCTACATAATCTTCAATAATAACATTTCCTATTTGAGGAATTGCTTTGAATTCGCCAGCTTCGTTGGGCACAAAACCAAACCCATCAGAACCAATTATACAGCCTGAATGAACTTTACAATGGTTTCCTATTAGTGTCTCTGAATAAATTTTAACTCCAGAAAAAATAACACAATTATCACCAATAACAGTATTATCACCTATATAACAGTTAGGATAAATTTTCACATTCTGACCAATCGATACATTCTCTCCTATATAAGAGAAAGCTCCTAAGTATTCATTATCCCCAATTTTTGCTGAATCAGCTATAAAATGAGGTGCTTCTCTACCTGTTTTGTTATTCTTTACTTCGTTATAAAATTCTAATAATTTAGAAAAAGATTTGTAGGCATTTTCTACTTTTATTAAAGTTGTAGAAATTTCTTTTTCTAGCTCAAAGGCTTTATTAACGATGGTAACAGAAGCGTTTGTTGTATATAAAAAAGGATTGTATTTTGGGTTAGACAAAAAAGTTAAAGAACCCTTTTCACCTTCTTCTATTTTAGATAACTTAGAAACTTCTTCATTGGGGTTTCCAACTACTTCTCCTTCTAAAATATCTGCTATTTGTTGTGCTGTAAATTTCATTAAACGCAAAAGTATAAAAATTATGGCTATTTGGCTAATCTCATTTTACTTTGGATAGCAAATAAAATGTTTAATAACTGGTTTTGTTAGGGCCTGTATGTTAAATTGATCAGAAGCTTTGGCAATATCTTTTAGCTTTCCTTTTTTATTAAGAATAAAAACTGGTTCCTCTGAATTATAGGCTTGATTTTTAATTTCTTGTGAAAAAACAAAGTATTTCGTTTCTTCTTCGGATAAATTTAATTTCTTTGAAAACTTACTTATTATTTTATTTATTTGAGAAATATCAAAAGCATCATTCTGAATTTCAACCCGCAATAATTTTCTATCAACAATCATTTGAGACAATAATGACAATACTTTGTCGTCATGATTTGTCCATTCCTTTATCGCTGACAAAATATCATAATCATCTAACTTAGAGAACATTTCTAAAGTTTCATCTGTAAAATTATCATGATCTATTTGATTATTCATAAAGTATTTTAAAGAAGTACTTGCAAACAATTCTTCACCTTTTATTACCAACTCTTTCGCTCTTAATAAAACATTTACTAACATGTTTTCTGCGACCAAACCTGTTTTATGCAAATATACTTGCCAATACATTAGTCTTCTAGCGATCAAAAACTTCTCTACAGAATAAATACCCTTTTGTTCAATTACTAATTCATTATCTTTAACATTCATCATAACGATTAATCTGTCTGATGAAATATTACCTTCTGAAACCCCAGTGTAAAAACTATCTCTTTTTAAATAATCTAATCTATCAATATCTAACTGACTAGAAATAAGTTGATATAAAAATTTACGGTGGTAATTTCCTTCAAATATTTCGATTGCTAAATTCAATTTTCCATCAAACTCATCATTTAACTTTTTCATGAATTTCAGTGAAATTTCTTCATGAGAAATTCCATTTGTAATACTGTGTTCTAAAGCATGAGAGAAAGCTCCATGACCAATATCATGCAACAAAATAGCAATACATAATGCATTTTCTTCTTCCTTGCTGATTTCAATTTGCTTAATGCGTAAAACTCTTACCGCTTTTTGCATTAAATGTAAGCATCCTAAAGCATGATGAAAACGCGTGTGATTTGCACCAGGATATACCAAGCTTGAAAAACCCATTTGCGAAATTCTCCTTAAACGCTGAAAATAAGGATGTTCTATAATGTCAAAAATTAACGAATTTGGTATTTGAATAAACCCATAGATTGGGTCATTTAAAATTTTTAATTTATTTGGTGTTTTTTTCTTCAAAAGGTGCGTTTTATCAATGTATGGCAAAATACGAACATTATTTTTTTTGGCAATATTTTATCATTTTAAAGCAACAAAAAATATAACAAAACAGTACTTTTAACGTTAAATGGTATAATTAAAAACGATATATGAGCAATATACAGATTTTATGGGTTGATGATGAAATTGAATTATTAAAACCTCACATTCTTTTTTTAGAACGTAAAAATTATAAAGTAACCAAATGTACAAATGGAGCTGATGCTATAGATCAGGTAGATGAAGAAAATTTTGATATTGTTTTTTTAGATGAAAACATGCCTGGTTTATCAGGTTTAGATACACTTGCACAAATTAAACAAAAACAGGCGAATTTACCTGTTGTAATGATTACCAAAAGTGAGGAAGAATATATTATGGATGAAGCAATTGGCTCTAAAATTGCCGATTACTTAATTAAACCTGTAAATCCTAGTCAGATTCTATTAAGCATAAAGAAAAATTTAGATCATTCGCGTTTAATTTCTGAAAAAACGACTTCTAGTTATCAACAAGAATTCAGGAAAATTTCTATGGATTTATCAATGGTAAACAATTATGAAGAATGGATTGAGCTTTACAAAAAATTGGTTCATTGGGAATTAGAATTAGAAAACATTAGTGATTCTGGAATGTTGGGTATTCTAGAAAGTCAGAAGCAAGAAGCAAATAATCAGTTTTTTAAATTTATAAAGAAAAATTATGAAGATTTTTTAACTTCTCATGATAAACCTACTTTTTCTCATACGTTGTTTAAAGATTATGTTGTTCCAGAATTAAGTAAAGAGCAAGGAGTTTTATGGGTTGTGATTGATAATTTAAGATATGATCAATACAGAACTATAGAACCTTTAATCAATAATTATTATAAGAAAGAGCAAGAATATTCGTACTTCTCTATCTTACCAACTGCTACTCAATATGCTAGAAATGCTATTTTCTCTGGATTAATGCCGTCGGAAATGGAAAAACGCCATCCAAGTTTTTGGAAAAACGATACGGATGAAGGTGGAATGAATTTATTTGAAAATGATTTTTTAACAGCTCAAATTAAAAGGTTGAATTTAGATATTAAACATGAATATTATAAAATAACAAACCTAAGAAGTGGAAAAGAATTAGCAGATAATTTTAACGGAACAAAACAAAACGACTTAACGGCTGTTGTATATAACTTTGTTGATATGCTTTCTCACTCTAAAACAGAAATGGAAGTGATTAAAGAATTAGCTGGAGATGATAAAGCTTATAGAAGCCTTACTTTAAGCTGGTTTAAGAATTCACCTTTGTTTGAGATTATACAAAAAGCACAACATTTAGGTCAGAAATTAATAATTACCACAGATCACGGAACTATTAATTGCAAAAACCCAACAAAAGTAATTGGTGATAAAAATATCAGCTCTAATTTACGCTACAAAACGGGTAGAAGTCTAACCTATGAAGAAAAAGATGTGTATGCTGTTAGAAACCCTAAAGATATATTTTTACCTACAATAGCCATGAATAGTCCATTTATTTTCGCAAAAGAAGACCTCTTTTTTGCATACCCAAATAACTTTAATCATTTTGTAAAATATTTTAAAAACACCTATCAACATGGAGGTGTTTCTTTGGAGGAAGTAATTATTCCTTGTGCCGTTTATAGTCCGAAGTAAATTAGATTGTATCCTACAATTTGGGGGTTAAAAAAGACAGACAAAAATATAGATCATAGAAGGGTTCCTAATTTAATGACTTTCTTTCAAGAAAAGTAACTGTAAAACCCATTACTAAAAACCCAATAGATTACAAACCTGGAGATATTATTTGCTGGAATTTAAGAGGTTCAATAACGCACACAGGAATTGTTGTCAATAAAAAATCTAAAGATCATAAACGTTTTTTAATTGTTCATAATATTGGTTCTGGTCAGGTTACAGAAGATTGTTTGTTTAATTTTAAGATTATTGGTCATTATCGCTATAAAAACTGATTTTTTAGAATTAATAAATTAATTTCTTTACTATTTTTGTGTCAATGGACAAAAACTATTCTTTACAAGATTTATCTTTAATTGCATCTGAAATTATTTCATCTGCAAAAAGCAAAACATTGTTATTTTATGGAGAAATGGGCGTTGGAAAAACAACACTCATCAAAGAAATCTGTAAAGAACTAAAAGTTCAGGATTCAATCTCCTCTCCTACTTTTTCTTTAGTAAATGAATATCAAACATCAACAAACGAAAAAGTTTTTCATTTTGATTTCTATAGAATTACAGATCAAGAAGAAGCGCTAGACATTGGAATTGAAGAGTATTTTTACAATAATGATTGGTGTTTAATTGAATGGCCTGGAAATATCGAAAATTTATTACCTTTAGAGGCTGTTGAAATTCATCTTATAATTTTAGATAATAGAAAACGCAACATCCAATTAAAATAACCAAACTATGAGTCAATTTTCTCCTTTTAGTAAAGAAGAGTTGTTACCACAAGCAGAAATGCTAGAAATTAAAAGACAAAAAGGAGAACTATTTATTGGCCTTCCGAAAGAAACTTATTTAGGTGAAAAACGAGTTTGCTTAACTCCAGATGCTGTAACAGCATTAACGTCTCACGGTCATAGAATTGTTATAGAAACTGGGGCTGGTGATGGAGCAAATTATACAGATAAAGAATATTCTGAAGCTGGTGCAAAGATTTCTTATGATATAGAAGAAGCTTTTAAATGCAATATTGTTTTAA
>JBNMNZ010000074.1:0-7021 GCA_051276605.1 Polaribacter sp.
GGTCATAGAATTGTTATAGAAACTGGGGCTGGTGATGGAGCAAATTATACAGATAAAGAATATTCTGAAGCTGGTGCAAAGATTTCTTATGATATAGAAGAAGCTTTTAAATGCAATATTGTTTTAAAAGTGGCACCTCCTACAGAAAAAGAAATTGCATATATAAATCCGCAAACCATATTAATTTCTTCTCTTCAGCTAAAAACACAAACTAAAAATTACTTTGAAAATTTAGCAAAAAAAAGAATCACAGCAGTTGCTTTTGATTTTATAAAAGATGAGCATGAAACGTACCCTATTGTAAAATCTTTGAGTGAAATTGCTGGTACAGCTTCTGTTCTAATTGCTGGTGAATTAATGAGCGGCGTTAATAAAGGAAATGGTTTATTATTTGGTAATATTGGCGGAGTTCCACCAACAAGTGTGGTTATTTTTGGAGCAGGAACTGTTGGTGAATATGCTGCAAGAGCTGCGATAGGATTGGGTGCAAGAGTAAAAGTTTTTGATAACTCTATCACGAAACTTCGCAAACTACAACACTGTTTAAATGCTCCTATTTATACGTCTACAATACAACCAAAATCAGTTTCAAAAGCTTTAATGAGATGCGATGTTGCTATTGGAGCTATAAGAGGTAAAAGTAGATCTCCGATTATCGCAACAGAAACAATGGTCGAGCAAATGAAAGAAGGTGCTATTGTTGTTGATGTAAGCATCGATAGAGGTGGTTGTTTTGAAACATCTAATGTTACGACACACAATACCCCTACTTTTGTAAAACACGGAGTAATACATTATTGTGTACCAAATATTCCTGCACGATATGCTAGAACAGCCTCTTTGTCTATTAGTAATATTTTTACTCCGTATTTATTAAATATTGCTGAAGAAGGTGGTTTCGAAAATGCTGCACGTTTTGATAAAAGCTTGCGAAATGGCATGTATTTTTACCACGGAATCTTAACAAACAAAACTGTTGCTGATTGGTTTGACATCCCTTATAGAGATATTAATTTGTTGATTTTATAAGTCTCTTTATTCTTTAAAAGAAGTACTTTTGCAATTCAAAGTTTAACAATGTTGATTAAAAGAGTTGGATATTATTTAGTAGGGTTATCATTGGGTAGTATAGCTGTATATTTTTTTTGGCAAAAGAAAAATGCAACTTTCGATTATGGAATGGATTCAAGAACATTAAAAACAATTAGAATTAGAGAACGTTTATTTTCTGATGATGCAAAAAATGCGATGGATAAATTTAATATTGATACTCTAAAAATATCTACTATTCTAAAATCTGGTGATGTTGATTTTGGTAAGAGCAAACCAAGACAAAAACCTTGTGCTGAGTATTATATTACTGGAAGTAAAGAATTAGAAAACGTAAGTTTACTTGTAAAACGTTGCGACTCTACTTCTAAAATCGAGAAAATTATTATTGAATAATTTATTTTTGAAGCTGTCATTTCGAGAAAGAATAAAGAAGCAATCTGTATTTTATCAAGTCTGTAATTCCTGTGAAAACAGGAATCTAAATTAACAATTACACTCTGAAAGTTTATTGCATTTATAAATTTTGATGATAATGTTCCTCAATTTTATCAACTTTTTTAATCGTTTTCTTTACCCAATTAAAGTACAAAATCTCTTTTTCTTCTTTTGTTAATTGCCAATCAACATCAGACATTCTTAATTTTGTCGTTAGGTCTTGCAAAATAATTGCAGCCGCTACAGAGATATTTAAACTCTCTGTAAAACCCACCATTGGTATTTTTAAGAAACCATCTGCATTGTCTTTTACATAGTCAGAAACACCTTCTGCTTCTACGCCAAATACGAATGCTGATTTCTTAGTAATATCAAAATCTTGCAATAAGCAAGAATCATTATGAGGTGTTGTTGCTATAATCTGATACCCTTTTTCTCTTAAAGCATCTAAACAAATTTGTGTATTATCTCCATCCAATTTATATCTTTTTGAGGTAATCCATTTTTGAGAACCTTTTGCAACGTGCCTAGAAACCTTATTTGTGTATTTGTTTTCAATCGCATGAACATCTTGGACGCCAAAAATATCGCATGTTCTTATAACTGCACTTGCATTATGTGGCTGAAAAATATCTTCTAAAACAACCGTAAAATGACGCGTTCTATCTTCTAAATTTTTTTTAAAAAGTGCTTTTCTGTTGTCCGTTAAATAACTTTCAAAATATTTTAATAGTTTTTCGTTAATCATAAAATATAAATTTAGTGAAGAAACTTTAGCCACTAATTACTCAAATTTACATTAAAAAATTAATTGATTTATCCTTTTTATCTTTTTTAATTTATGAACTCATAACAAAAAATAGTATCTTTATTTTGATGAAAAAAATGGTTATTTTAACTGGTGCAGGAATTTCGGCTGAAAGCGGAATAAAAACATTTAGAGATGCTGAGGGTTTATGGGAAGGTCATGATGTTATGCAAGTTGCTTCTCCGGAAGGTTTTGCTGATAATCCTGAATTAGTTTTAGAATTTTACAATCAGCGTAGAAGACAATTATTAGAAGTAAAACCAAACAAGGCACATTACAACTTGGTCGTATTAGAAAAAGAATATGAGGTAGAAATTATTACTCAGAATGTAGATGATCTTCACGAAAGAGCTGGTAGCTCTAAAGTGACGCATATACATGGAGAACTCTTAAAGGTTAGAAGTTCTGTAGATGAGACTAATGTTTTAGACTGGAAAAAAAATTTAGTTTTGGGAGATTTATGTAAAAAAGGAAGTCAGTTAAGACCACATATTGTTTGGTTTGGAGAAATAGTCCCTATGTTAGAAAAAGCAATTAATATTACTAAAAAAGCTGATATTTTAGTAATTATTGGCACTTCTATGCAAGTTTATCCTGCAGCAAGTTTAATAAATTATGTAAAACTAAATACTCCTATTTATTTTATAGATCCATTACCTTCTATTTCTAAGAACGGTTTTAGTAATCTTAAAATTATAGCTGATGTAGCTAGTTTAGGTTCAGAAAAACTAAAAGAACTATTAATTAAATGATAGTTTTTTAAAATAACTTAACTTATACTGCATCTGACTCGTAAATATCATCGTAGATTTCTTTACATCCATTTCCTACAATAAAAACTTCTTTACTTTTTTCTGCACCTTCCTTAACGATTTCTTTTAGCGCAATAACTCCCAAACTATCTATCTGTTTTGTTGCATCAATATTTAAAACTATTTTTTTCTTTTTACTGAGTTTCTTTTTAAAATAGGTTGAAAATAGGTTTACTGTTGATTTTGTAATTCTTCCTTTTATAAAATAAATACTTTTCTTTTTTGAGATTTTTAGTGACATAATATAAATATTTAGTTTGTTATTTTTTTGACATAACTCAGTTAAAAACCTCAATTCTAAAAAAAGAGATATTTTGTAACTATTAGAATTTAAAACCCAATTGATAGATTTAGTAAAAAAAAACTTACTCTTCTTATATTAGGTTGGACAGTTTAGATTGTTCAAGTGAAAAAAATCTAACTCACTATAAGTATTTATAACTAAAAAATTTATGCTATAAAAACAAGTATGAGTAATGTACATCTAATAAAATATCGTTAACATTATAAAATTATAAAGTAATTACCTAAAAAAAATAAGTTTTCGCTTTATAGAACTTATCTAAAGATGAAGTGCACAATTTAGTCCGACTAACAAATCAAAGTAAATCCAAACGTTTCATCAACTCAGCTCTCTTAGATCTACTTATAGGAACTACATCTTTTTTTATTAATACACTGTTGTCTTCTATATCTATAATCTTCTTTACATTTATGATATAAGAACGATGAACCTTTAAAAATAAAGAATCAGGTAATTTCTCTTCAATCTTTTTTAATGTAGAATGGACTAAATAATTTTTGTCTTCTGTTTTAATATTAATATAGTCTCCTTTTGCTTCAATTAAATAAATACTGGTTAAATCTATTTTTATCAACGTTCTATCTATATTAACATAGAAGTCATTTTTAATATCTGGTTCATTTTCTTTATTTAACTGGTTTTGATTAAGAAACTCTCTTTCTACTTTTTTAATTGCCTTTTTAAACCTTGGTAACTCTATTGGTTTTGTAAGATAATCTATAATAAAATCGTATTCAAAAGCTTCTTTGGCAAATTTTGGATCTGAAGTGATAAAAATTATTTTAGGAGGGTTTTTTAGCGTTTTTATAAAATCTAATCCACTAAAATTAGGCATGTGAATATCTAAAAAAATAAGATCAACTTTATTATTATTATTATCCAAGTATTTAATTGCTTGAATAGCACTCGAAAATTCTTCAATAAGGTTTAATGATGTTATTTGGTCGCAAAGAATTTTTATAATAACTCTTGCTATTTTTTCATCATCTACAACAATACAATTCATAGGTCTAAATAGTTTTCAAATATTCAGAAATAACTGTTAGAGTTTTCTCAAAATATTCGTATTCTTTTAAATTTAACTCGTGCTCTCGAAGATTGTGTTCAAATTCATTAGCTATATTATAACTTTTAACAAGACCTAAAATACTAAATTTATGTTTAATTCTATGAACATTATCTTCAATTTTTTTAAAATCTTTAATTTCTACACTAATATAGTAGTCATTTATCTCATTAGGAAATTCAGTCTTTATTACTTCTATTAAGATATTCTTTATAGATTCATCTCCTCTAGCAAGTTGATCTATATATACTAAATTTGGTTGTTCCATACTTCTTTTTTAATTTTAAAATAAAATGTAGTTTCTACATTTAAAATAGACTTTAACCAAATTTCACCATCGTAAGTTTCTATAATTTTCTTTACAATTGATAAACCAATACCAGTAGACTTATAATCGTTTTCTAGTTTTTGAAAGGCAATAAATATTTTATCAAAATATTGTTCTTCTATTCCTTTTCCATTGTCTTTTATAGAAAATTGCCAATATTTATTTTTATCAGAACAATTAACCTCTACGAGACCCTCTTTTCCTTTATTATTAAATTTAATGGCATTGCTTATTAGGTGATGAAACAATAGCTCTAATCGATACTGATCTCCTTTAATAATAGGTAATCTTCTGGGTATTGAAACTCTAACATCATTAGGATTCTCAAAAGTTAATATAAGGTCCTCAATTAAGACATGTAAATCGACTTCATAGAATTCTTTTTTTACTTTTCCGATGGTAGAATACTCTAAAATTCCAAGAATTAATGTATCCATTTTTTCAACATTCTCACTAATTAAGCTTACAACCTCTCTTCCTCCTTCTCCTAGGGCTTCAGAGTAATCTTCTCTTATCCATGTTGTCAAGGCATCTATACTCTGCAAAGGTGATTTTAAATCGTGAGAAATCATGTGTGCATAGTCATTCAACTCTTGATTTTGTCGCTCTAAATTTGATAGAAGTTTATCTTTCTGTTTGTTTATCTCTAATATTTCTTTTGTTTGAATATCAATAAAATCAACTAATTTTAAAGAATCTTCACTTTCTAATTGATCATTACCTTTTAAGTCATAAAACTTTAATGTATTAATTACACTGTCAAGTTTTGTTATAATTTCTTTTTGAGATTCAGATTCTTCTCTTAATTGCTTATTTGATTCAAAAAGCTCTTCAGAACTAATAGATGCAGCTCTTTGAAGCATTACAAACTGTTCATCTAAAGTTGTGTAAGATCTATTTACGGCGTCTAAGAAAGCTTGCATACCTTTATTGGATAGCAACTCTTCAGATAAATATTTTCTTAATTGTCTTTTTAAAAGTGGTTTCATTATTCACTGATTAGCGTAATAGCCATTGCTTGGTTGTGTAGTTGGCAATTCATTTCTCCATCAAAAGGTGCAATTTCTCCGTAAGCATAAAAACCGCAAATTCTTGTTTCTTCACCTATTACTTGAATTACTTCCTCTACTTCTTCTTCTACTCTTTGATCTAAAACTAATTTTCTACCAATACTACTAATTAAAATTGCTAGCTGTGGATTATTTTTCCTTAATTCTAAAGCTTTTAAAGCTCCTATTTCAGCAGCATTTACAATATTATCTACATTTGTCATTATTAACTGCACTTTAGATCCTTCCAATATATCACCTGCTAATATCATTGATTTTTTTTCTTCATTGATATTTAAAATTGATCTTGCAATTGATTTATTTCCTTCTGAAGATTTTACTTTCAAAGGATATCGTAATGCTGCTCCTGGTAATTCTTTAGATTTTTCACCTAAATAAGTTTTATATAAATCTAATGCTGGTTTACCATCTAATTCGAATAAAATATTACCTGTTGATTTTGTAACTACTCTTTCTGGTCCAAAAGGTATCCACCCACCATTTGATGCAAAAGTGACTTCTAATGTTTCTCCATAAAAACCAATAGCAACTATTTTTCCTTCTTTCGGGTTTTCATTATAAGATGATAAAGTTGTTTCAAACCTTATTGCATCACCACACAAAGCTCCTGTTATTAAAAGACGGTCTTTGGTTGCGGCATTCATCCCTTTGGTAAGTTGACTTCCATTTGTATAACTTCCGTCAGCAACAACAAAAGCATATTTTAAATTTTCTTTAGGTAATTGTTCTATTAATTCTTTACCTGTTTTAAAACTGTCAATTTGAACATTAGAATTTAAAACATTTGCTGTTTTAATTAAAAAATTACTCTTTTCAAATTCTATTGCTGTAATAATTATGCTATCATCACTAACAAATTCTGAGGTTATATCTCCAGAAGTTGAACCAAAAACAATATGACCGTCCTTAAATATATCTCTAACTTCATTAAAAATATTTTTTTCTTGCAACATAAATCTGTTTCCAAAGACTAAAACTAAAGGTTCTTTTAAAATAAGCTCTTCAGTTAAATATTTAAATTTATTATTTTTAGTTTTCTTTAATTGTACCGTTCTCATTTTCCATTGTCTGTTTTTTTTGGAGGGGATAAATTCATTAGTTTTGTTGAGTTTTAAAAAGTATTGTTATTTTAAATATTTATAATT
>JBNMNZ010000075.1:0-7008 GCA_051276605.1 Polaribacter sp.
CAGATTTTGACAGGATATTTATTGAAATGTTTAGCAAAAATTGGCGCGTAAAAGCGGGTGATATTTCTATAGAAAACAAGACCAGTTTCTTTTTACCATTCACCAAACAAATTGCGGGTTTAGAGATGGAGGCCAATATTACAGACAAATTAAAAGTGGCTGCTTCTGGTGCAGTTGTTCGAGGTAAGTTCAATAATTTTAAATTTGTTGGTATAGAAGGCAATCAAGGTCCATATAAACTTTTTGGCGCAAATAATGAAGCTGCCATTTTAATTATTGAAGGTAGCGAGCAAGTTTTTATAAATGGAATTATACTCAAACAAGGTGTAAACAATGATTATACTGTTAATTATAATTTAGGCGAACTAACGTTTACAACCACTTATCCGATTACAAATGACATGAGGATTACAGTAGAATTTCAATATTCTGATAGAAATTACACGCGTTTTATCACCTATGAAAAAGCAGTTTATAAAAGTGATAAGTTTAAAATTTCGGGCTATTTATATGCTGAAAATGATGCCAAAAATCAACCCTTACAGCAAAGTTTAACGGAAGCCCAAAAACAAATTTTAGCAAACGCAGGTAATAATACAGCTTCAATGATTGCTGAAAGTGCCTTTATGGATACTTTTAACGAAAATAAAATTTTATATAAAAAGATCTCCAATACGAACGAGGACTATTTTGAATATTCAACCAATCCCGCAGATGAATTATTCAGCGTAAACTTTTCTAATGTTGGTATAAATTCTGGCGATTATATTTTAGATAGTACAATTGCAATTGGTAGTATTTTTAAATTTGTGGGCATTAATCAAGGAAATTACAAACCCATAATCCGTTTAATTGCGCCAACAAAATCCCAATTTTTTGTCCTAAAATCAGCGTATCAAGCGAGCGAAAAAACAAGTTTAGAAACCGAAATTGCTTTAAGTAATAACGACGCAAATCTATTTTCTACCATAGATAACAGTCAGAATAAAGCACTTGCCGCAAAAATTGGTTGGCAACAAGTTTTAATGGATAAAAAATGGCAATTAAGTACAAATATCAGCCATGAATATGCCCACAAAAACTTTAGAAGTATACAACGTTGGGAAACTGTAGAGTTTAATAGAGACTGGAATATTATAACAAATAACGCTACTAAAAACTATTTTCAGTCTGAACTTTTACTAAAAAATAAAAAGAAAGATTTTGTTCTATATCGATTTAATAATTTGGATTATTCCGACACTTTTAGGGGAATTAAACACGATTTTCAATCTAAAATCAACTTCAATAAAACTACTTTCTTTGCGGATGCTAGCTTCTTAGCAAATACCTCCACTTTAGAAGACAACTCGTTTTTAGTTGCGAAAGTAAAAGCAGAACACCATCTTAAAAAATCTTGGTTTGGAGCGTTTATTAATTTTGAAACCAATAGTAGAAAAGATATTGAAACGCAAGAATTTATCAATACAAGTCATCGCTTTAAAGAATATGAAGGCTATGTTGGTCTTGGAGATTCAACCAAGATATTTGCGAAAATCGGATTTAATTACAGAAATAATGACAGCATAAAATCGAATGAATTTTCTGAGATTAATAACAGAAAAACCTTTTATATCAATAGCAAACTCATAAAAAACAAGAACACTAATTTAAGTGTGTTTGCGAATTATAGAATTACCAAAAATAGTTTTACAACGGATGAGAAAGCATTGAACTCAAGGGTTATTTTTAATCAGAAATTGTTTCAAAACTTTATTCATATCAATACCATTTATGAGACCTCTTCTGGTAATGTTGCTCGGCAAGATTTTATTTATTTACAAACAGAGCCTGGTTTGGGCTTTTACACTTGGATTGATTATAATGATGATGGGGTTAAAGACTTCAATGAATTTGAAATTGCACAATTCCAAGATCAAGCAAATTATTTACGATTGCCAAAACCTAATTTACGTTTTATTGCAACACAACGCGCAAAATGGAATCAAACTATAACCATAAACCCCAGAAGTTGGGCAACAAAAACAGGGTTTAAAAAAGTAGTTTCTCACTTTCATAATCAGAGTTTTTTATCCGTAGAAAACGAGCAAGAGAGAACTCGCAATTCGTTTCAATTAAATCCTTTTGATTTTAATGAAAATTCATTAGTTAGCTTAAATTTAAACTTGAGAAACAGTTTGTTTTTCAACAAAGATTTACAAAAAAACAGCGTCACTTTTACATATGGAAACTCAAAGTTAAAACAACAGTATTTTATTGGGAATCAAGAAAACAACATTTTGATACATCAACTAGATTATGCACATAAATTTGCCGGTTTCTGGTTGCTTAATTTTATGGGGAAAACTTCAAATAACACCTTAGAAACGGATAATTTCGCCAATAGAAATTATGAAATAAATGCGACAGAAATTCAGCCTAAAATTAGCTTTCTGTATAATGACAACAATCGTTTTTCTGTTTTTTACCATTATAAGAACAAGCAAAACAACTTAAAAAATTTCGAAACACTGGAGCAACAAAAATTTGGTATTGACTATTTCTATATCAGTAAAAAGAAAAATCAAATTTCTGCAAATGTAAATGTATTTTTAAATGATTTTACTGGAGATTCTAATACACCCGTTGCATACCAAATGTTAGAAGGTTTACAAGCCGGAAAAAATTATACTTGGAGCTTATTATTCAATCAAAAATTAAATTCCTTTTTAAACCTAAATATCAATTACTTAGGTAGAAAAAGCGAAAACTCTAAAGTAATTCATACCGGAAGTGTGCAATTAAGAGCCGTTTTTTAATTTATTGGTCTACTTTTGTCTACTTTTGTTGGGTAAAAAAATACTATGAAAAAAATTTCATTACTTATTCTGTTATTTGTAACAACAGTCTCGATTGCACAAGAAAAAGAGGAAAATAAATATACTCAAGATATTAATAAAAAACACGAATTAAAATTAAATACATTTAATTTAATTGCATTTTCATCATTAGATATTTCTTATGAAAAATTAATTAATACAGAATCTTCTTTTGGAGTTGCATTATTTTACAATTTTTCTGATATCAGGAATAATAATATTGGTTACCCTAAAAAGTTTTCTATAACACCTTATTACAGATGGTTTTTCTCTGAAAACAAATACGCTCGAGGTTTTTTTGTTGAAGGATTTGGTATGCTTAATACGTATGAAGATGTTTTTTATGAATTTAATAATGATTCTAACAAAGTTCAAAGCGAAACAGCTTTTGCACTTGGTATTTCTGTTGGAGGTAAATTTGTCACAAAATCTGGTTTTACTACAGAGGTATATTTAGGTGTTGGTAGAAATCTTATTCAAAATGAAAATGATGATGATTTCTTTGAGTTCAATATAGTAGGTAGATTTGGTATTTCACTTGGTTACCGATTTTAATAGACTCTAATAATTTTAGTAAATTTGTAATAAAAACATAAACTTATGAAAAAAAATATTTTACTTTTCACATTATTCATAGGTTCTTTTGGTTTTGCGCAACAAGAAATAAAATTAGACATTGGTGATGCCATAGTAATTAGAGGTTTAGAGTTCTCTTATGAACGTTATTTAACAGATAATTC
Organism: Polaribacter sp.; assembly: GCA_051276605.1. GTDB lineage: Bacteria > Bacteroidota > Bacteroidia > Flavobacteriales > Flavobacteriaceae > Polaribacter. The sequence continues at coordinate 3,599 of JBNMNZ010000075.1, forward strand.
TTCTTTTGGAGTTTCTGCGTTATTTAATTTAGAAAAAGAAGGGGTTACTTTTAGGTATAATGAAAATATGGTGATTACTCCTTATTATCGTCATTATTTTACAACTAATGAACAATGGAATTTCTTTGGCGAAGGTTTTTTTGGGATAAACTCAGGAAAAAAGGAAGCTATAAAAGATTCCGGAGATTACGATGTTAAATTTACGGATGGGGCTTTAGGTGTTGCTGTGGGTGCAAAATATATTGCAAGTGGTGGCTTAGTAATTGATTTCTATGGTGGAGTTGGACGTAATTTATTTGGTTCTAATTCTCCTATTTTATTACCTAGAGTTGGTTTAAATATTGGTTGGAGATTTTAAAATACTTAAAAAAATATTTCTATCTATTTCTCTAGCTCCTAAACTTACTAAATGCTCATTGTAAACTTGGCAATCTATAAGTTTGTAGTTTTTACTTTTAACCAAATGGATGAATGCTAATTTGGATACATTTGAGACTTTACTAAACATACTTTCTCCGCAAAATATGCGATTAACCTCTAATCCATATAAACCACCAACTAATTCATCATTCAGCCATACCTCTATAGATTTTGCGATTCCTTTTTCATGTAAATTAATGTAAGCCTTTTCCATATCATCTGTAATCCAAGTTCCAAAACCATCACCTCTATCGATATTTTTACAATTATAAATTACTTCGTTAAAAGCTTTGTTCTCCGTAATTACAAATTTATTTTTATTGATGATTTTTCGCATCGATTTTGACACTTTTATTTCATCAGCAAATAATACCATTCTTTCAAGAGGACAATACCAAACAATTGGATCTCCTTCTGAAAACCATGGAAAAATTCCGTTTTTATAAGCATAAATTAATCTTTCTTCAGATAAATCTCCACCTAAAGCAATAATACCATTTGCAGTAGTATGTTTATAATCAGGAAAAATAATTTTATCGGTAAGCCAGATCATTATCTAAGAATTCATTTCAGCGAATTTAATGAATTATTAAAAAAATGTTAATGTTAATTAAATCTAATTTATAAGGATTTTGTTACTATTTTTGCAAACCGTTTTATTTTTGTTAAAACTCGTTAAATGCGAAAGTTAAAAAGAAAAAGAAGAATAAAAACCAATAAGCAAAAAGCAAGGTTAATGCATATTTATTATGCAAGAACTGGGTTTTATTTATTTGTTTGGAAAAATTTAAAGAATGCTTTCTTACCAATTGTTGGTATTGCTATCGCTGTTTTTTTATTTAACAAATATGTTTATAATATTAATGATGGCTTGCATCATTTTACAGAGACCTTTTCTAGATTAACTATTTTAGCTGCTTTCTTTATTTCTGAAACTTTGTTAGGCTTAATTCCGCCAGAAATTTTTATTGCTTGGTCTAAAAAAACAGGTGAACCAGTTTTAAATTTAGCAATTTTAGCAACACTCTCTTATAGTGGTGGATTAATATCTTATTTTCTAGGAAAAGCTGCTTTAAAAATAACAGTTATAAAAATATATTTAGAAGTTAAAATGGCTGAGAGTTTAAAAAATACGCGCAAATGGGGTGGCATTTTAGTTTTAGTTGGTGCTGTATTGCCTTTGCCGTTTTCTATTGCTTGTTTAGCTGCAGGGATGATTAAATATCCTTTTAAAAATGTTGTGTTATTTGGATTATTTAGATTTGCAAGATTTGCAATTTATGCGTGGGCAATTTTTAAAGTAGTAGATTAATTCACTTACATTTGCATTATGGGATTATCAAATAATGACATTTTAAAGAAACTACGTGTAGCTCATAAACTACGTGATACAGATATTGTAGAAATTTGCGCTTTAGTAGATTTTAAGGTAAGTAAAGGAGAATTAGGTGCTTTATTTAGAAGTGAAGAACACCCAAAGTATGTAGAGTGTGGAGATCAAATTTTACGTAATTTTTTAAATGGATTGGTTGTTCATCTACGAGGACCAATGCCTAAAAAAGAAGAAAAAAAATAGGCTTCTAACCGGCTTCGTTGTTAGATAAACGAAACAAGACCTTAAATTCTATTAAATAAAAAAGAGAAAATTCAAAATATGAATTTTCTCTTTTTTATTTCTCTTAATTCTAAGAATCTTGATTCTATTTAAAAAGGTAAATCATCTGGCTCTTCGTCAGAAACATTAGATGCAGGCTCAAACTTATCTACCGGAGGTAAATTACTTGGTGCAGCTTGAGATGATAAGTTCTCGATTCTCCAACCTTGAATCGCATTAAAGTATTTTGCAACACCTTCTGGGTTGATCCACTCTCTACCACGTAAATTAATAGACACTTTTACATCTTGTCCAACTTTATAGCTGTTTAACAAATCTGTTTTGTCTTGTACAAACTCAATCATTATCATTTGTGGATATTGCTCATCTGTCGTTACAACTAGCTCTCTTTTTTTAAAACCACCAGTTCCAAAAGTTTGAACATCTCCAATTAATTTTACTTTACCTATAACTTCCATAATTTCTATTTTAATAAAAGTACTTTCCAAGCACTTTCTACATCATTTTTACTTAAATACTCTTGGGCAAATGTATGTTTTTTTACCTCTTCTATCCCAATAAAATGGGCATGTTCTTTACCAAAGTTATTAACAGTATCTTCTGCAGGTAGTTGCTCTACATTACCTAACATGCCTAAATTATTTCCTGTTAAGATGGTACTATTTCTAATTTCTAAAGGAATTGCATCTACTCCAATTCCTAAGGTTGATATTGGTTTTGGAATTTCAAAAAAACCATCTCTTGCTCTTGTATAATAACTACCTCCTGCTCTTGCAACCAAATCAATTTTATGCTGATCTATGGTTCCGTCATTTGCTAAAACTGCTTCTGAAATATGAATTTTCAGAACCTCACAAACGATTAAATTACCTGCTCCTCCTTCATCACCCGTAAAAATAACATCCTTTACCTTACATTCAAATTGAACAGGAGACTCTGCCACTCTAAAAGGCTTAATTTCATCAGAAGACAACATGGTAAACCCTGCTTTTTCAAACTCATTTACGCCTTCTGGATATTCTGAACTACTTAAAGACATTTGCTGTACAATATCATAATTCACTACATTTATAACAACCTCTTTAGTTGCCAAAGCATTTTCTAAAGTATGTTTTGTTGTATTATCTCTTACTCTTCTAGCAGGTGAAAATATTAAAGTTGGTGGATTAGAACCAAATACATTAAAAAAACTAAAAGGCGATAAATTAGGGTTTCCATCAGCATCAATCGTACTTGCAAACGCTATTGGCCTTGGTGCAATTGCACCTAATAAATAACCATGTAATTTACCTATAGAGATTTCTTTTGGATTGATAGTTAACATTTGTATAAATTTAGTTCGGTAAAGATACTATCAAATCTTGAAATGAGTTAT
>JBNMNZ010000076.1:0-6922 GCA_051276605.1 Polaribacter sp.
GTTTTGGTCTTCTAATTCATTAAAATTAAAAAAATGCTCAAATTAAAAAAACCCACTCTTTATAAGTGGGTTTCTTCTTTTCAAAGCACTATACTTTACTGCTTATTTCCAAACATCAACAATTCATTCACTAAAATTTCTGTGATATATCTTTTTTCACCCTCTTTAGTATCATAAGATCTGTTTGTTAATTTCCCTTCAATAGCGATTTCTTGGCCTTTGTTTACATAGTTTTCTACTACGCTTACTAAACCTCCAGTGACCACAATATTATGCCAATAAGCACGCTCTACTTTATTACCAGTTTTATCTTTATAACTATCATCTGTAGCCATCGAAAATTTGGCCATTTTATTGCCATCTTTAAAGGTTACTATTTCTGGATCTTGACCCAATCTACCAATTAATTGTACTTTGTTTCTTAACGTATTCATAAGATAAGTTTTATACACTTTCTATTTTAAGTGCAAGTTTATAATTTGTTTTTGTTGATGAATTTCAACACTGCAAAATTGCGATATCATTCTAGTTTTATTCGGTTACAAAACAATTACTTTCGATTGTAATTAATTGTAGTCGTTTGTAAACGTATATTTCGTACCTTTATAAATGAAAAACTTATAGACATGAAATCGTACAGAAATGAACAATGGAAGCTATTTGAAAAAGAAGATTATGATGTTGAAAAAGAAAAAATTTACATTTCTAATTATGGAAGGGTAAAAAAAGAAATTTCAGAAAATGTATATAAATTAGTAAAAAATGGTACTATCAATAATTTTGAAACCTTTCCTTATCCTAAAAAAGGAACTAAGACAAGACGAAACTCTTATGTTCATAAAATAATTGGTTTACTATTTTTAAAGAAAGAAGAAGATAAAAAATTTGTAATTCATTTAAATCATGATTTATCAGACAATTATTATAAAAATCTTTTATGGGTAAATCAAAAAGAGTTGACAATACATCAAAGGTCTAACCCAAAACGGATTGTAAAATTTGGTATTAAACCAAGAGCAAAGTTAACAGAAGTTAGAGTTCGAGTCATAAAAAAGAAACTATTAGACCCTAATAGAAGAACTAGAATGAGGATAATTGCAAAGCAATTTGGTGTTACAACCATGCAATTATACAGAATAAAATCTGGTGAAAATTGGGGAGAAGTAAAAGTGTAAAAATGCTAGCTATGGAAAAGAAAGAGTGTTTAGAATGCGAAGAACTTTTAAAAGGTAGAATAGATAAGAAATTTTGTTCTGATTATTGTAGAAACTCCTTCAATAATCGCGTGAATAAAGACAGTAAAAACCTTATCAGAAATATTAATAATCGCCTGCGTAAAAATTATAAAATTTTATCTGAAATAAATACGACAGGTAAAACAAAAGTGACAAGAACCAAGTTATATGATAAAGGTTTCGACTTTCAGTTTTTTACATCTATTTATACAACCAAAACAAGAAATACCTATTTTTATATCTATGATGAGGGATATTTACCTCTAGAAAACGAAACGTTTTTATTGATTAAAAAAGAACGGTAATCTATATTTTATGGAAAATGATTCATTCTTTTGTTCATAAAACAAAAGAATGAATCATTACATATTTCCCAAATTTAAAAACTAAAAAGATATTAGCTTTTCCAGGTATTTCCTTTTACTTTAATGGCAGCTTTTAAAACATCCTTCTGGCTTAATTGACCAATTAATTTTCCGTTTTCAACAACCGGAAACCTTCTTCTATGTGAGCTAATAAATTTAAAGGCAGCATCAAAAATATTCATGTTTTTATCAATTGTGTCAACTGCAGTAACCATATATTTTCCAACAGTATTATTGGTATCAGAAGGCATATTATAATACTTACTTTCAGAAATGTGTTTAATACAATCTGTTTCAGAAATAATACCAATTAAATCATTTTTATCATTCACAACAGGTCCACCAGAAATTTTATGCTTAATTAGTAAATTTATAACATGGTCTAAAGAGTCATCAGCTTTAAACGTGATGAGTTTTTTTGTCATATAATCAGAAACTAAAATTTGTTCTTCATTCTTTCCTTGAGATTCATCTCTTTTTCCTTGAAAGCTTTTAATTCCCATAATAGTTTACTTTTTTGTTCGATTTAAATTTACTGTTTTTTCTGTTTTATACAACATTAACAATAAGTTTTTTTTATTTCATACTTTTATGAAAAGTTTAGTTGAATGAAAAAAATATCTTCTGTCTTATCAATCCTCATAGTTTTAGGGGGTATCTATTGGGGTTTTTCTGATTTAAAACCTTCTTTATTTAAAGAGGAATCCTCTCTGAAAACAGATTTTTCTACTCAGAATGCTTTAGAGCATGTGAAAAAAATCAGCTTAAAACAACATTATGTTGGTTCTAAAGAACATAAAATTGTTCAAAACTATATTGTTGAAGAACTGAATAAGATGGGCTTAGAAACAGAAATTCAGACTCAAACTGCCGTAAATAAAAAATGGGTTGCAGCTACAACTGCCCAAAATATTATTGCAAAAATAAAAGGTTCAGAAAACGGAAAAGCCTTAATGTTGCTTTCTCATTATGATTCTAGCACACATTCGTCTTTAGGCGCTAGTGACGCTGGCTCTGGTGTTGCAACTATCTTAGAAGGAGTAAGAGCTTTTTTATCAAAAAATAAAACCCCAAAAAACGACATTATAATTTTACTTTCTGATGCTGAAGAACTAGGTTTATTAGGTGCTCAAGCTTTTGTTAATCAACATCCTTGGACAAAAAATATTGGTTTGGTTTTAAATTTTGAAGCTAGAGGCAGTGGCGGACCAAGTTATATGTTAATGGAAACTAATGGTAAAAACAGCAAACTACTTTCAGAGTTTTTAGCTGCAAAATCAAACTTCCCGGCAACAAATTCATTAATGTATGGTGTCTATAAAAAATTACCGAATGATACTGATTTAACCGTTTTTAGGCAAAATGCCAATATAAATGGGTTGAATTTTGCGTTCATCGGCGATCATTTCGATTATCATACCGCACAAGATTCTTATGAAAGATTAGATAGAGAAACACTACTTCATCAAGCAGATTATTTAACGAGCTCTTTAAATTATTTTGCTTTTTCTGATTTAGAAAACCTAGATTCTAATGAAGATTTTGTTTACTTAAATTTTCCGTTTTTAAAACTACTTACATATCCTTTTTCTTGGGCAACGCCTTTATTAATTATTGCAATCGTATTATTCTTAATTCTAATTTTCTTCGGGTTTTCGTCTAATAAGATCTCTTTAAAAAAGATATTAAAAGGATTTGTTCCTTTTCTAATTTCCTTGATTCTATGTAGCTCCATTTCTTTTGGGTTATGGAAATTACTCCTTGTAATTCATCCTCATTATAATGACATTTTACATGGGTTTACCTATAATGGATATACCTATATTATTGCTTTTGTTTTCTTAAATATTTCGATTTTACTAAAAACGTATAAATACTTTTCTAAAGAAGAAAAAGTAGTAAATTTACTAATTGCTCCCATTTTTGTTTGGTTGATTATCAATTTTTTAATCAGTATTTATTTAAAAGGAGCAAGTTTTTTTATCATCCCTGTTTTCTGTGCTTTATTCGTTTTGGCAATTGCCATTTTTATGAATGTCGAAGAAAGATCAAGACGTGTTTTATTCACAATAATATCCATACCCACAATCTACATTTTTGCGCCAATGATTAAAATGTTTCCTGTCGCTTTAGGTTTAAAAAACTTATTTATCAGTGGCCTTTTAATTGCCTTGGTTTTCGGGTTGATGCTCTTTACTTTTCATCAAAAAAAAGCTACTTGGATGCTAAAGTTAAGTCTTCTTCTAACCATTATTTTCTTTGGTTTTGCAACTTTCAATAGCGGTTTTAGTATCGATAACAAAAAGCCTAACAGCATCGTTTATATTCAGAATTCTGATACTAAAACTGCTTATTTTGGAACATACAATACTACTTTAGATAGTTATACAAAACAAATTTTTGATGAAACTTCCGTAAAAGGAGGCATTAAAAATACAGAAACCAAAAGCAAATACAATACCTATTTTAAATACCATAAAAGAACAGATTACAAAAACATTCCTTCATCAAATATTAGTATAGATTTTGACACTATAATTGGTCGCAAACGCTTGTTAGAATTGTTAATTACACCCAATAGAAAGGTAAATAAGTTTGAGTTTATGACAAACAACAAACTTACTTTACACCAATTTAAAGTAAATGATGCTGTCGTAAATAATGGAAAAAAGTATGTCGTAGAAAAAGGGACTTTCTTAATCTATTATATGGCAAATTCCGATGAAGAGGTAACTCTTTCTTTCAGCATTAATAAAGACGAAAAATTAGATCTTATTTTAAATGAAATCTCTTATGATTTATTAAAAAATCCTAACTTTTCAATACATCCAAGATCGGCTGAAATGATGCCTATGCCATTTGTTACTAATGATGCAATTATTATCAGTAAAAAGTTAAAGATATAATCAACAATTTATATTCCACAAAAAAAGTGTTCTAAATATTTAGAACACTTTTTATATAAAAATTAAAATTTCTTTTATTCAATTTCAGAAACACGCAATGTATTTACCATTCCTCTATCTTCCGAAGGCATTGATGCAAGGTTAATAATTAAATCCCCAGACTTCACAAAACCTTTTTCTTTAGCAATATTATTAATATCGTCAACAGTATCATCTGTTGATAGGTTTTTATCATAATAGAACGCTTTTACACCCCAAAGTAGGTTTAATTTTCCTAAAATTCTTTTATCCGTTGAAAAAGCCAAAACATGTGTTCTTGGTCTCCAAGCCGAAATTTGAAAAGCAGTATAACCACTATTTGTTAGTGTCGATATTGCTGCTGCATTAGTATCATTTGCCATTAAAGCGGCATGATAACAAATAGATTTTGTAACAAATCTATTTGTTCTAATATGAGGAGCTTCTTGAGGTACTTTAATCATTTTAGAGTTTTCTACAGCATTAATGATTTCAGACATTTTTTGAATAACCTTTATTGGGTGTTTCCCTACAGAAGTTTCTCCAGAAAGCATTACTGCATCTGCACCATCCATAATAGAATTGGCGACATCATTAACCTCTGCTCTTGTTGGTACAGGGTTATCAATCATTGTTTCCATCATTTGAGTAGCAATAATTACAGGGATTCTTGCTCTTTTCGCTCTTCTAACTAATTTTTTCTGAATTAAAGGAACGTCTTCCATTGGGATTTCTACTCCTAAATCTCCACGAGCAACCATTAGTCCATCACAATAAGGAATTAATGCATCTATATTTGCAACAGCTTCCGGCTTCTCTATTTTTGCAATTATCGGAATTCTATAGTCTGAGTGTTGTGCAATTAAATCACGTAACATTCTTAAATCTTCAGGAGTTCTTACAAAAGATAATGCCATCCAATCTACCTCTTGTTCAATTGCAAACACTGCATCTGCCATATCTTTCTCTGTTAGCGCAGGCAAAGAAATAGCTGTGTTTGGTAAGTTTACACCTTTTTTAGATTTTAAAGCTCCACCAACAATCACTTTTACAACAACTTCTGTTGCTTTGTTGGTTGAGATAACTTCAAACATTAGTTTACCATCATCAACTAAAATATGTTCTCCAACTTTTACGTCTTTAGGAAAACGCTGGTAGGTCATAAAAGCCTTTTCTTTGGTTCCAATACATTTTTCTGTCGTAAATGTAAACGTATCACCATCTTCTAATTCTACACCTTCTTCCATAACTCCAACACGTAATTTTGGACCTTGTAAGTCTCCAAGAATTGCAATGTTAAAATTATTTTCGGCATTAATTTCTCTAATAATTTTAACTTTTTTTCTTACATCATCGTAATCTGCATGAGAAAAATTAATTCTAAAAACATTTACACCATTTCTAGCTAATTCTGTTAAGATTTCTTTTGTGTCTGTTGCTGGCCCTAGAGTTGCAACTATTTTTGTTTTATTATTATGTGGCATATTTTCTAAAAAATTAAAAAGTCTTTAGACTTTAATGTATTCTTATCTATTAAATAAGAAGTAATTACTTGATCTATTTTTTTTATTTTATCTACTGTCTCTGATACAAAACTATATTCTAAATCTCCTGAAATTTTTATAAAGAAATCTACTTTTTTCTTTTCAGGTATTAGATATGTCTTTGTTTCTGATGTTAGAAGAAGCTCATTAGATTCTGTTTGATTTTCTCTTTTAGAGCTATTTGCAATTAAGAACCAATCAAAATCGTATTTTGTACTAGTATAATTAAAAATTGAAAAAGATGCATTTTTTTGCTGATCTCCAAAATTTAAATCTTTTCTAGATTTATAAAAACTTGTAGATAAATTTTTATTCAACAAATAGGCTAATTTAAAATCCTCTAATGTTGTATGAATACCAATTAAAGAAAACTCATCTTCACAGTAATCGTCTAAACCTAATGAGTGAATTTGCATAATTAGTAACTAGTTTTATTTCATCTTCAAGATGCTAAATTACTAATTGTTTATGAGCTTTAAGGGAATATTAACGAAATCGTTGTCGTATTTAACTTACCATAATCTGATTCTGGAATGCATAATACACTCTTTTTGATGCTTGTTCTTCTGCCTTTTTTTTAGAAGTTGCTCTGCCTTTGGCAATTTGCTCACCATCAATACTTATTTTAACACTAAAATGCTTTATAGATTCATTTCCAGAATCTTCATAAGTCTCAAATTTATATTTCTTTTTCTGTTTTTGACACCATTCTATAATTAAACCTTTGTAGCTAGTAATTTTTCCTTCTAACTTTTCAATATCAACATAAGGTACAATTACATTTTCATGAATGAATTTTTGACAAAATTTATATCCTTGATCCAAATAAATAGCGCCAATTAATGCTTCAAAAA
>JBNMNZ010000077.1:0-6919 GCA_051276605.1 Polaribacter sp.
TAGTATACAAAATCTGGAAGATTGTGAATACGAATCCATTTTACTGGCTTTTCTTTACCTGTATATTCTAACTCCTCTGGATCCCATCCTGCAGCATCATAAACCTTTGCAATTTCTTGATCTAATTGCTTTTTACCATACGTTTGTCCGTTCCATTGAATCTCAGTTCCCTCAGCAACTTCAGCAATCGCTTTGTGACAATTCATACAAACATTTACAGAAGGTATTCCTGAATGCTTGCTATGTTTTGCTGATGAATGACAATACTGACAATCAATTTTATTCTCCCCTGAATGAATTTTATGTGAAAATGCAATAGGCTGGATTGGTTGGTAACCTTGATCTACACCAACAGTAAACAACAATCCAAAAACAATATAAATACCCATTAAAACTGAAAATATTGTTGCCAACACTTTCAAAAAGGTGTTCTTTTTAATACCTGCCCATAATTCTTGGAGATCTCTTTTTAAATTCGAATGATTTTCCGGTCTTTTATTCCCTTTTAATTCACTTACTTGCTTTAATAAACTAGCAATCATTAAAAACGCCACAACAATTGCTGCTGCTAAGAAATAAATCAACCAATCTGGAGGACCCGTTTTCTGTAAAACTTGACCACCAACAACTACTTCACCAGGTGCTGGCTTCTTTGCAATTTCACCGACAGTTGTGTAGTATAGAATATCATCTATCTGTTGATCACTTAATTGAGGAAAAGCATTCATTGAAGAACCATTATATTCTTCAAATATTGCAATTGCATCTCTGTCTCCAGAAGCTCTTAATTCAGCATTGTTTTTTATCCAAGCCTTTAACCAATCGTTTTCTCTTCGTTCTTCAACCTTACCTAAAGCAGGACCAACTAATTTTCTGTCTAATTTGTGACAAGATGCACATAAAGATTTAAATAATTTTCTACCTTCTTTTTGACGTACTTCATCAACTTCTTGAGAATAAGATGACAAGCTAAACGCAAAAAACAAAAGTAATGTAAGACTTTTTAGAAGTACTGAACTAAGTCTACTCTGAAATGCTACACTTTTCATATTTACAAACTATAATTTTAGTATTGTGTATAAAATAGCTCAAAAAAACCCTTTTTGAACCGTCAGACAAAAGTACTACTTCTTCCTAAATTTAGGAAAATTAAAGGGCCGTTAACTATTAATTTATAACAATTCTAAATAATGAATTTATCAAATTTATTCAAAGCCAACTCGTTACTTTTGTGGAAACGAATTTTAGAATGAAAAATAAATCTTATTTAAACCTATTTTTCTTTGTTTTAATAGCAGGTTGCCTATCTTTCTCTGCTCAAAACAAGACAAATAGTAGTGAAGAAATTAAAAAGTTAATCACTAAAAAGAGAGCTTTTAACAAAGAATATGGTTACGGTTTTAGGGTCCAAATATATTATGGAGATGAAACTAAAGCAAGAAGCTTACGAAGTAAATTCAGACTTAATTATCCTGAAGTTTTTACAAAACTTGATTATAACCAACCTTACTGGAAAGTACAAGTTGGAAATTATAAAACCAAACTAGAAGCTGACAAGGCAATGATTCTTTTTTTAGAAAAATTTTCTGGATTAATTGTAATTCCCTTAGGGAAATAAAGTCTAAAAAACATTAAATAAAAAACGCCAAAATCAATTATGATTTTGGCGTTTTTACTTTATAATAAAAGTACGTTTATTTCAACTTCTTTTTAACAGCTACTTCTTTGTATGCTTCAATTACATCTCCTTCTACAATATCATTGTAATTTTTAAGCTGAAGACCACAATCATATCCTTTAGCGACTTCTTTAACATCGTCTTTAAAACGCTTTAAAGATGACAACACTCCATCATGAACTACAATACCTTGCCTAATAATTCTAATTTGAGAATCTCTAAAGATTTTACCTGATATTACCATACAACCGGCAATGTTCCCTACTTTAGAAATTTTGTATACTTCTCTAATTTCAACATTACCTGAAACTTCTTCTTTCATCTCTGGAGATAACATACCCTCCATTGCATCTTTCAAATCATTGATAGCGTCATAAATAATAGAATAGGTTCTAATATCAACTTCTTCTCTATCAGCAATCGTTCTTGCGCTTCCTTGAGGACGAACGTTAAAACCAACAATAATTGCATCTGATGCGGTTGCTAATAGCACATCACTTTCTGTAATGGCTCCAACCCCTTTATGTAAAATATTAACTTGAATTTCTTCTGTTGATAATTTTTGGAATGAATCGGTTAAAGCTTCTACAGAACCATCTACATCTCCTTTTAAGATAATGTTTAATTCTTTAAAATCTCCAAGTGCAATTCTACGTCCAATTTCAGCTAAAGTAAGTGTTTTTTGTGTTCTTACTGATTGCTCACGTTGTAATTGAGAACGTTTTGATGCAATCTGTTTTGCTTCTCTTTCGTCGTCAAAAACAACAAATTTATCTCCTGCTTGTGGCGCTCCATCTAAACCTAAAATAGATACTGGGGTTGACGGACCAGCTTCTTTTAAGTTATTTCCTTTGTCATCAAACATAGCTCTTACCTTACCACTATGCTTACCTGCTAACAAGTAATCTCCAATTTTTAAAGTACCTGCTTGCACTAAAATTGTAGAAACATATCCTCTACCTTTATCAAGTAAAGCTTCTACTACAGCACCAACTGCATTTTTATTCGGATTTGCTTTTAGCTCTAAAATTTCTGCTTCAAGTAATACTTTTTCTAACAATTCTGGAATACCTGTTCCTACTTTTGCTGAAATATCTTGAGATTGAATGCTTCCTCCCCATTCTTCAATTAATAAATTCATTGAAGATAATTGAGTTTTCACATTATCCGGATTTGCATCTGGTTTATCAATCTTATTTATTGCAAATATAATAGGAACTCCTGCTGCTTGCGCATGAGAAATCGCTTCCTTTGTTTGTGGCATTACATCATCATCTGCTGCTACAACAATAATAACTAAATCTGTAACCTGAGCTCCACGTGCACGCATCGCTGTAAAGGCTTCGTGACCAGGAGTATCTAAAAATGCAATTTTCTGATCTTCAACGTTCACTGAATAAGCTCCAATGTGTTGAGTGATTCCACCACTTTCTCCGTCAATTACATTTGCGTTTCTAATATAATCTAATAATGAGGTTTTACCATGATCAACGTGACCCATTACTGTAATAATAGGAGCACGAGTTACTAAATCTTCTGGCCTATCTATTACTTCTTCTATAGATTCTTCTACTTCTGCGCCTACAAATTCTACTTTATGGTTAAATTCTTCTGCAACAATAACTAACGTCTCAGCATCTAGACGCTGATTCATTGTTACCATCATCCCTAAAGACATACATGCAGAAATGATATTTGTTACAGGAACATCCATCATTGTTGCAACTTCACTTACAGTAACAAATTCTGTTACTTTTAATATTTTATTATCTAATGCTTGTGCTTCTGATTCAGCATCAGAATGTTCTCTACGAGCATCTCTTTTATTTCTTCTGTATTTTGCTCCTTTTCCTCTACTAGATTTTCCTTGAAGCTTTTCTAGAGTTTCTCTAACTTGCTTTTGAATATCTGCTTCTGTTGGCTCAGCTTTCTTAACAACCGCTGGTCTTTGAGCGCCTCTTGCACCCCTAAAACCTGGTCTACCAACCCCTGGAGCTGGCCTGCTGCCACCCCTACTAGCTGGAGCAGGTCTACTACTAGAGCTTCCTGGACCTCCTGCTTTCGTTACAATACGTTTACGTTTCTTTTTAGGATCTGTAGATGCATCTTTTTTAACTTCAGGTTTTTTCTTTTTTGGTCTTTCAAATTGTTTTAAATCAATTTTCTTACCTGTAAAATTAGGACCGTCTAATTTCTTATATTGAGTTTTAATCGATTCTGCGTTCTCTGGAGTAACTTCTTCTGCTTTTACCTCTGTCTTTAAAATATCTTTTTTAGAAGCCGGTTTTTCTTCAATTTTAGAAGCTTCTTTTTCTATTTGAGAAACAGTTTTTTTAACTTTAGGCTTCTCAATAACAGGCTCTTCTACCTTAGAATCAACAACAACTTCTTCTGTTAATTTAGACTCAACAGCAATTTCTTCTGTCGCTATAGACTCAACAACAACCTCTTCTTTTGCTTTAGACTCAACAACAGGTTGTTCTATTTCAAGCTCAAAAACAACTTCTTCTGATGCTTTTACCTCAGTAACAACTTCTTCTTTCTTAACAACAGGTTTCTTACCAACATTATCAATATCTATTTTACCTACAGTTTTAAATTCTAATTTATCTGCTTTGGCTTTTAAGACTTCTTCCTTCTTAGCTTCTTCTGCTCTTTTCTTTTCTAATTTAGCTTCTACCTCTAAACGAATTGCCTCTTTCTCTTTACGTTTTTCTTCGCCAACTTCTTTAGATGCAGCTTTTTTATTTGCATCTGTTTCAAAGCCATCTTGTAAAACTTGATAGATATCGCTAGAAATTTTAGTGGTTGGCCTTGAATCTATTTCATGACCATTCTTTGCTAAATATTCTACTGCTCTATCAAGAGAAATGTTTAATTCTCTTAGAACTTTATTAAGCCTCATTGTTTTGCCTTCAGACATATATTATTTTTTAGCCTTTAATTCTGTAAAAATATACTTTTTACTTTAATTTTATATAGTCGATTATTCTTCGAATTCTTCTTTCAAAATTCTTTGAACATCTAAAATAGTTTCTTCTTCTAAATCGGTTCTTTTTACCAATTCAGCAACACTAGTTTCTAATACGCTTCTTGCTGTATCTAAACCAATCTTTTTAAACTCTACAATAACCCAGTCTTCAATCTCGTCTCCAAATTCTGTTAACTCCACATCTTCTTCTTCAAGACCTTCTCTCTTAACATCTATTTCGTATCCGGTTAATTCACTAGCCAAACGAATATTAACACCACCTCTACCAATTGCTTTAGAAACTTCTTCTGGTCTTAACAGAACGCTTACACGTCCTTTTTTACCATTTCTTTCTTCATCATACATTTCTATTTCCATTGATGTTACTTTCGCCGGGCTCAATGCTCTAGAAATAAATAATTGTTCGTTTTTAGTATAATTGATAACATCTATATTTTCATTACCTAACTCACGAACAATACCATGAATTCTTGAACCTTTTACTCCAACACAAGCTCCAACAGGATCTATTCTATCATCGTAAGAATCTACAGCTACTTTTGCTTTTTCACCAGGAATTCTTGCAACACCTTCAACAGTAATTAAACCATCAAAAACTTCAGGAATTTCTTGTTCAAATAATTTATTTAGAAACAATGGTGATGTTCTAGACAATATAATCGCAGGCTTATTCCCTCTTAATTCTACTGTTTTAATAACGCCTCTCACAGAATCTCCTTTTCTAAAGAAATCTGAACGAATTTGTTCGCTTTTAGGTAATACAATTTCATTCCCATCATCATCTAACAAAATAATTGCATTATGTCGTATGTGATGAACTTCTGCGGTATACAACTCGCCTTCTAGGTCCTTAAAATACTTAAAAATATTTGTACTGTCGTGCTCATAAATCTTAGAAATCAAGTTTTGGCGCAATGCTAAAATAGCTCTCCTTCCTAAATCTATTAGTTTAACTTCTTCAGATACATCTTCACCAATTTCGAAATCTGGCTCAATTAATCTTGCTTCAGCTAATTCTATTTCTTCATTATCATCTTCAGAAAAACCGTCTGCAACTACAACTCTATTTCTCCAAATCTCTAAATCTCCTTTATCTGGGTTAATAATAATATCAAAATTATCATCAGACCCAAACTTACGTTTTAAAGCGGCTCTAAACACCTCTTCTAAAATAGACATTAATGTTACTCTGTCTATACTTTTATTATCTTTAAATTCTGAAAACGAATCAATTAACGCTATATTTTCCATTACATTTTTGCTTAAAATACAATCTTCACTTTTGCTTCTTTAATATCCTTATACTCTATAGTTGCTGCTTTCTGCACAGTAACTTTTCCCTTACCAATTGGCTTAGGTTCTCTTGCTTTCCAGTTTAAAACAATTTTATCTTCATCTACTTCTACTAAAGTTCCTTCAAACTTTTCTTCTAAAGTTTCTACTTTTAGAATTCTGTTTAAATTCTTAATGTATTGTCTTTTCACTATTAATGGATGTGCAATATCCGGCGTAGCAACTTCCAAAGAAAAATCCTCTTCCTCTCTGTCTAAATTATTATTTATGTTTCTACTTATCCTCATACACTCACTTAACGCAACACCATTATCACCATCTACAATAACTTGAATTTTATTATTTACGGAGATTGATAACTCTATTAAATACAATGACTCATTAAGTGCCAGTGCTTCGTCTACTAAGTCTTTTACTGCTGTTTGATCCATACTAAACCTTAAAATAAAGTATAAAAAGAGGGGACTTTTAAGTCCCCTTCCCGCTTCATTTACTCTGATTTTCGGTGCAAATATACGAATTGTTTATGATTTACCAAACTGAGTTACATTCAATTATTTTTTTGTAACTTTAAAATCATGATTCTTTAATTTAAACCTTCCAAATGATGAAAAAAATTTTAGTCCCTATTGATTTTTCGAAACCATCTGAATACGCTTCTAAAATAGCAGCAAAAATAGCAAAGAAAACAAATGCTACAATTTACCTCATTCATTTAATTGAACTCCCTAAAGGATCGATTGATATGGGAGCTGGGAGTAATTATAGCATACCTGAAAGCATGCTGTATTTAAGAAAAATTAGAGAAAAAATATTACAGTTTAAAGAGAATATATTTAGCAAAGACATAAATGTAGAATACTTTATAAAACTAAACAACCCATTTAAAGGCATCCAGAAATATGCAGAAAAAATTGATGCAGATTTAATAATAATGGGCTCTAAAGGGCATTCTA
>JBNMNZ010000078.1:0-6892 GCA_051276605.1 Polaribacter sp.
CTAATTGTATCAGAATTTCTTATGCAGCTTCCGAATTACAAATTCGTGAAGCAGTTAAAAGAATTAAAGAAGCTTTAAGTTAAAAGCAAAAACATATTAAATATCAAATCCATCTTTTTTAGATGGATTTATTTTTGTTTTAGCGTATTTTTGAAAAACAAAAACCGCGCTATTTACTATATCTTTTTAAATTTGTTCTCGATACAAATTTGTTCATTCTTCTCAAATTCACTCTAACTGACATTTAAAAAGGGTGCCATTTCTATCGCTTACGCAAACCTGTCTGCTAGCCAATAGTAATGTCTAAAACTTATTGTATCTTTTAAGAAACAATCATAATTATAGCGAAAAGGAACACCGAAACTTGTAAAATTGTTCCTGTTTGACTTTCTATTTTTCCATGATGATTTAAAATCATCGATTTAATTGCTGACACTGATTTAGATTTCTCTAATCTTATATTCTTTTTAATTTCTTCTTTATAAGCAGACGTTAAAATCCCTCTTTCTTCTAATGATACTGTTTGTAAATATTTCATGATATTTCGTTTACTAATTATATAAGAGAGACGACTTCAAAAAATATTTGTTACACCCTAAACTTCAAGAAATTAGTAATAAAAGCTCATTTGTTGAGGATTGATAGTTTACGACAATCAAAAAATAAATAAAAGTTTATTTAAAAATGATAAAAAAAGACGACCAAAAACCATTAAGGAAGTAATTTTTGAAGGTTTTATTTACTAAAGTAGTTGTGAATTTTTAGGAAGAAATATTTTTAATAATTAATCACTAACTTATTTGTGTTATAGTTTCTAAAGAAATATTTCTTTCTACCTTAAAAGAACTCACAGAGACTAAATCTAATGCACAAGTATCATTCTTTTGAGATAAGTATGTATTGTAATCAAAATTAAGAGGCTCTTCTTGGGTATAACCAAAAAACCCTAATAAAAGTATTAATGAAAATAATTTAGTCTTTTTTGCAGAATATAGAAGTGCCTTCATCTTTTAAAATTTTAGATAAAAATATTATATTATAACACAAAGACTTCAAAAAAAAGATGACTCACATAAAAGTATCGATAAATGGTATTATTTAATACAATGAGCTGATTTTTAAATTAATTGCAAAAAAAATCACACCTAAAAAGTGTGATTCTTAAAACAATTGGGGGAAATATTAATCTACATTATCATGTAAAAAAGAATTGTTTGATTTAAAACCTAAATCATCATTATCCTTGTTTAGTAAAGTTTCTGATTTACTTATTGATGTGTTTTTATCTAAATCAATACCTAATCTTTTATATGCTGGTTGACGTTCTATTTCGTCAATATTTTTGTTTAATTGATCATTAAACTTATAATTGAAGCCTTTCATTTTTTTACGTCTTTCTTCTGCTCTTTTTTGTAGTTCAGAAATGGTTAAATCTAATGGAGAAACTTCTTCAATCATCGTTTCAATCTCATTAATTTCTGATTGAGGTTTTGCTGTTTTTAATTCAAATTGAATTTCTTCTTCCTCAACTACTTTTTTATCAACAAAACTAGAGCTTTTACCGATTGTTGGCTGCGCATCAAAATCTTCTAGAATATATCTTTTTTCAACTTCATCCTTTTCAACCTTAACTTCTTGTGCTCCATAAACTTCAATTGCATGAATATTTAATTCTTTCTCTACATTTAAATTAAATCTAATTTCTTCTTCAGACTTAACTCCTGTATTAGGTTTTAAAGGTAAATCGAACATTAAATCTGTTTGAAGTTGCGTTGGTGCTTCTTCAATTTTTTCTTCAACCTTTAGAGCGTCAGTAATAATAAAATCATCCTCTGAAGCAGTATTAAGAAGAACTTCTTCAAAAACAACTGGCATACTTTCGATAATTGAGTTTGTAGCTACTAAGTCCATTTTTGGCTTTGTAGGTAAAACATCATCTTCTAAAACATGTATAATCTTTTGTGATCCTGTAATAGAAGTTGGGGGATTTAAAGTGGGGGATTTAGTTACAGTATTTTCTGTGAAGTTGTAAGTCGCTTTTTGTTCATCCTCAAGCGTATGAATAATTTTTTTTACCTCTGTATTTATAATTGTACTTTGTTGATCTGCTGCAAAACCAGTCGCAACTATTGTTACAGCAATTGCATCTCCCAATTCTTCATCTTCTCCAATACCCATAATAATATTAGCATCATAACCCGCTTCATCTTGAATATAATCGTTGATTTCGCCAATTTCATCTAATGTAACTTCGTTAGTTCCAGATACAATTAACAACAATACATTTTTTGCACCTGTAATTTTATTATCATTTAATAAAGGAGAATCTAATGCTTTTACAATTGCTGTTTTTGCTCTGTCTTGCCCTTCTTCTTTTGCAGAACCCATAATTGCTGTACCGCTATTAGAAAGTACAGTCTTAGCATCGTGCAAGTCAATATTTTGCTTGTAGTGATGTGTAATTACCTCTGCAATTCCTTTAGAAGCAGTAGATAAAACTTCATCAGCTTTAGAAAAACCAGCTTTAAATCCTAGATTTCCATAAACTTCCCGTAATTTATTATTATTGATTACAATTAAAGAATCTACATTTTGGCGTAGTTGATCGATTCCTAATTGAGCTTGTTTTGAACGTCTTTTTCCTTCAAAAGCAAATGGCATTGTTACAATACCAACTGTTAAGATATCCATATCTTTAGCAATCTTTGCAATAATTGGTGCAGCTCCTGTACCAGTTCCACCACCCATCCCAGCAGTAATAAATACCATTTTTGTTTGAGTATTTAGCATTTGCTGAATTTCTTGCATACTTTCTTTAGCTGCCTGTGCTCCAACTTCTGGATTTGCACCTGCTCCTAAACCAGATGTTAAGTTTGCTCCTAATTGAATTTTATTAGGAACAGGACTATTTTCTAAAGCTTGTGCATCTGTATTACATATTACAAAATCCACTCCCTTTATGCTTTGGGTAAACATATGATTTACAGCATTGCTTCCTCCACCACCAACACCAATTACTTTTATAGTATTAGATTGTGTTTTTGGCATGTCAAATAAAATGTTATCAATTTCTGAGCTCATAATAACGTTTATCTTTTTTAATTTTAATTAATTTTAATTATTTTTAACCTTACTCTTTTTACTGATTTTACTCAGCATTGTCTAAAAACTCCTTTAATCCTTCTGTGAATTTCTCGAAAAAAGATTTCTTTTTGGGTTTCGGTTTTTCATCAATTTTTGGTTGATTTCCCTCTTTTACTTCTTCAACTGATTCAGAAATATTTTCTTCATCTTTATCTATTTTTAGATCTTTTTCTAAACCTACCATTAACAAACCAACTGCTGTAGCGTAAGAAGGACTTGATAAACCGTCATCAGAATCACCTGCTAAATGCTCGTTAGGAAAACCTATTCTTGCATCCATACCAGTGATATACTCTACTAATTGACGTAAATGTTTTAGTTGAGAACCTCCACCAGTTAAAACAATACCTGCAATTAGTTTTCCTTTTGCAGTTTCATGTCCGTAATTTTTTATCTCCAAATACACATGTTCAATAATTTCTTGAACTCTTGCATGTATAATTTTTGATAAATTCTTTAATGTAATTTCTTTTGGTTCTCTTCCTCTTAACCCAGGAATAGAAACAATTTCTGTTTCCTTATTTTCTCCTGGCCACGCAGAACCAAACTTAATTTTTAATAACTCCGCTTGTTTTTCTATGATAGAACAACCTTCTTTAATATCATCTGTAATAACATTTCCTCCAAAAGGAATTACAGCAGTGTGTCTGATAATTCCATCTTTAAAAATTGCTAAATCAGTCGTTCCTCCTCCAATATCAATTAAAGCAACTCCTGCTTCTTTTTCTTCTTGACTTAATACTGCAGATGCGGATGCTAAAGGTTCTAAAGTAATTTCACTTAATCCTAAACCTGCACTTTTTACACAACGCCCAATATTTCTGATAGATGAAACTTGACCGACAACAACATGAAAATTCGCTTCTAATCGTCCACCATACATACCTACTGGTTCTTTGATATCTGCTTGAGAATCTACTTTAAACTCTTGTGGTAAAACATGGATAATTTCTTCTCCAGGTAACATCACCAACTTATGAACTTGATTCACTAAATTTTCAATATCATCTTCGTCTATAACTTCATCAGCATTATTTCTTGTAATATAATCGCTATGATGTAAGCTTCTAATATGCTGACCAGCAATACCAACAACTACTTCTTCAATTTTTACACCAGAAACACTTTCTGCTTCATCTACAGCTTGTTGAATGGATTGAATAGTTTGTGTGATATTACTTACAACTCCACGTTTTACACCTAGACTTTTAGCCTTTCCAATACCAACAACTTCAATCTTACCATATTCGTTCTTTCGACCAATCATGGCAACAATCTTGGTTGTACCAATATCTAAACCAACAGCTATTTTATTGTCTTCCATTTTGATTTATTTAGTGCACACAACTTGGTTGTGATATTTTAAATTTATTGTATTATAATTTTTAATAGTTTTATCTTCAAATGTTTTGTTGTAAAACGCTTTTAACTTCTTAAATTTCACATCAACTTCAGATAATTTTCCGAAATCGATTTTATAATTTCCACTTCTTACTGAAAATTGATACTCATCAACGTCAGATTTTTGAATTCCAACAATCTCTTTTTGCAAGAAACTATCCGCTAAAATTAGAGCCACCAAAGGCAATATTTCTTTAATATCTTCATCATTCATAACTCCAGAAACCAATAGTACTCTCGCAGAATAATTATCTGACAAAGGCACTTTTATACCTTGCTTATCAATATAATAAGAATCATTTTTATAAATAATTCTTGCAACCGGAATGCGTTGCTTGATAATTGATTTTAGCCGACCACCTATCGTTAAAAAAATGGCTGCTTTTTCTACATACGGATTCTTTGAAACTCTGCTTTCTAAGCCATATAAATTTATTACAGATTTTGCTTGGTTTTTTACTGTTTTATTATTTTGTATTAACAATTTATTAACCATAGAATATGTTAAAAAATTATTGTCTCCATCTTCAAATTCGATGACAATTTCAGATACTTTTTTTTGTTGATTTCTTTCTGATGAAAAATGAAATAAAAAACCTAAAACCGTTGCCAATACTAGGAATAACAAGTATTTTAAAAACCGTCTAAACCTCATTCTCTTGTGGTTTTAAAAGTTGGTTTGTTACCTCATCAATCATCATTCCAATATCACCAGCACCTATCATTACGACAACTTTTGCTGATGAATTTTTAATATCTTTTACTAAATTATTTTTTTGAGTCAATTTTTTATGCTTATTCTTGATTTTATTAAATAACCATTCAGAATCTACTCCAGCAATTGGTAATTCTCTTGCTGGATAAATATCTAACAACAGAATTTCATTAAACTTTGATAACGCTGTTGCAAAATCATCAATAAAGTCTCTTGTTCTAGAAAATAAATGTGGCTGAAAAACAACCAACACTTTTTCATTAGGATACATTTCTCTTATCGAATTTTCTACTGCATTTATTTCTGTTGGATGATGTGCATAATCATCAATCAAAACAAAATCATTGGTTTTAATTTTATAAGAAAACCTGCGCTTTACCCCTTTAAAAGTTGATAAACCTAACTTGATACTTTCTAATGAAATTCCATACACATCTGCCATTGCTAAAGCAGCCAAAGCATTCATCACATTATGGTTCCCTGGTAAATGAAACTCAATATTTTTTATTATATCGGAAGGCGTTTGTACATCAAAAACATATTTTCCGCTTTCAATCTTCACATTAAAAGCTTTGTAATCCGCATGTTCATTTACTGCATACGTCAATCCTCCTAAAGGCAAACCTTTTGCAACAATTAAAGTGCCAGAAACTTTATTTGTAAAGGCAACAAACGATTCTTCTAAAGCAGCTGCTTCTCCATAAATATCTAAATGATCTGCATCCATAGAAGTTACACAAGCAATATTAGGACTCAATTGCAAGAAAGATCGATCAAATTCATCTGCTTCAACAACAGAAACTTTGTCTTCACCCAAAATTAAATTTGAGTTGTAATTTTCTGCAATTCCGCCTAAAAAAGAAGTTGCTTTCTCTTGAAACATAATATGCCCCAAAATAGCAGAAGTTGTTGTTTTTCCATGCGTTCCTGAAACCGCTAAACAAAAAGTGTTTTCAGTGATTTTTCCTAAAATTTCTGCTCTTTTTAAAACTGTAAAATTGTTATCTAAAAAGTAATTTAATTCTGTATGATTTTTAGAAACCGCAGGTGTATATACCACCAAGGTTTTGTTCTTATCTAAAAAAGAAATTGGTATGTTTTTTAAACGATCTTCAAAATGAATTTTAATCCCCAATTCTTCTAAACCCGAAGTTATTTGAGACGGCGTTTTATCATAACCAGCCACGCGTTTTCCATTGACAGCAAAATAACGAGCAATTGCACTCATTCCTATGCCTCCAATTCCAACAAAATAAATGTTATGTATATTTTTTAAATTCACTTTTTTAATAATTTTTCAATCTCATTTACAATATCTGTTGTTGCCCCTGGCAATGCTAATTCTTTTATATTTTCTGATAAATGTTCTTGCTTTCCTCTATCTTTTAAAAGCGTTTCAAAAACAATAGGAAAGGTTTCCAGCTCACTTTCTTTTAACAAAATAGCGCCATGTTTATCTACAATTGACTTTGCGTTTTTTGTTTGATGATCTTCTGCCACATTTGGTGACGGAATAAAAATTACAGGTTTACCAACAATACACAATTCAGAAACTGAACTTGCGCCTGCTCTAGAAATGATAATATCTGAAGCCGCATACGCCAAGTCCATTCTATTTATAAATTGATGTAC
>JBNMNZ010000079.1:0-6885 GCA_051276605.1 Polaribacter sp.
ATTAAAGCTACTTTTTCTGAAGAAGAATTAGCAGACTATGGTGGTTTAATTTCTGATTATTATCGCAAAGCCGAAAAAGCTGCGATTAGAGATTTAACCTTAAATGTAGGGTTACGTTTAGATGGTCGTAAAACTGATGAAATTAGACCAATTTGGTCAGAAGTAGATTATTTACCATCGGTACATGGTTCTTCAATCTTTACGCGTGGAGAAACGCAAGCTTTAGCGACCGTTACTTTAGGAACTTCTAGAGATGCAAATAAAATAGATATGCCATCTTATGAAGGTGAAGAAAATTTCTATTTACATTATAACTTCCCTCCTTTTTGTACTGGTGAAGCTAGACCAATTCGTGGAACATCTCGTAGAGAAGTTGGACATGGTAATTTAGCACAACGTGGTTTAAAAGGAATGATTCCTTCTGATTGTCCTTATACTGTAAGAGTTGTATCTGAAGTGTTAGAATCTAACGGTTCGTCTTCTATGGCAACTGTTTGTGCTGGTACAATGGCATTAATGGATGCTGGTGTACAAATGATAAGACCAGTTTCTGGTATTGCAATGGGATTAATTTCTGATGCTGAGTCTGGAAAATACGCTGTATTATCTGATATTTTAGGGGATGAAGATCACTTAGGAGATATGGACTTTAAAGTAACTGGTACTTCTGAAGGTATTACTGCTTGTCAAATGGATATTAAAGTAAAAGGATTAGGTTACGAAATCTTAGTGAATGCATTAAAACAAGCTCGTGAAGGTCGTTTACATATTTTAGGAAAAATAACTGAGACTATTTCTACTGCAAACGTAGAGGTTAAAGAGCATGCTCCTAAAATGATTAATAGAAGAATTCCTAATGAATTAATTGGTGCATTTATTGGACCAGGTGGTAAACATATTCAAGAATTACAGAAAGAAACAGGTACTACAATTGTTATTACTGAAGATGCTGTAACTGAAGAAGGAATTATTGAGATCTTAGGAACAGACCCTGCAGGAATTGAAAAAGTAATTGCTCGTATTGAGTCAATGCTATTTAAACCAGTAGTTGGAAGTGCATACGAAGTAAAGGTTATTAAAATGTTAGATTTTGGTGCCGTTGTAGAATACGTAGAAGCTCCAGGAAACGAAGTTTTATTACACGTAAGTGAATTAGCTTGGGAACGTACAGATAATGTTTCTGACGTAGTTAAAATGGGTGATATCTTAGATGTTAAATATTTCGGATTAGATCCAAGAACTCGTAAAGAAAAAGTTTCTAGAAAAGCTTTGTTAGAGAAACCAGAAGGTTATGTAGCAAGACCACCAAGAGATGATAAACGTTCTGGCGGACGTGATAACAGAAGCAGAGATACTCGCGGACGTGATGACAGAAAACCAAGAGAACCAAGAAAAGAAGAATAAGTTCTTTTTTTAATACATATCAAAAATCGCCAAAATATTTTGGCGATTTTTTTTTGTTTATAGCTATTTTATAAAATGCTTTTATTTTCTTTGTAACCATTTTATGAAAATACAGCGCATCACATATTTATCTTTAGGAACTAATCAAGGAAACAAGATTTATAACCTACAAAATGCCATTAATTTAATTGCAGATAAAGTAGGTACAATTCAAAAAATATCTTCAGTTTACAAAACTGCTTCTTGGGGTTTTGATAGTGATGATTTTTTTAACGTCTGTTTAAAAGTCACAACATACCACTCACCAGAGAAACTGATGAGTATTCTATTGAATATAGAATCTGAATTAGGTCGAAAAAGAAAAGAAACATCAGAATATATAGATCGAAATATTGATATTGACATCTTATTATTTGATGATGAAATTATCTTTTCTAAAACACTTATTGTTCCTCATTCAAAAATGTTAGAACGTAAATTTGTATTGGTACCTCTAGTTGAAATCGCAAATAATATAATACATCCAATAGAAAAAAAAACCTTTTCTATTTGTTTACAAAACTGTGATGATTCTTCAGAAATTTCATTAATTAAAACGCAACTAAAAAGGCCAATTCCTATTTCAGAAAAGTACAATTATATTGCTATTGAAGGTAATATTGGTGCAGGCAAAACATCATTATCAAAAATAATGTCTGATGAATTTAATGCGAAAATTATTTTAGAACGTTTTGCTGAGAATCCTTTTTTACCAAAATTTTATGAAGATAAAGAGCGTTTTGCATTTCCTTTAGAAATGAGTTTTTTGGCTGACAGATATCAACAATTATCTGATGATTTAGCTCAATTAGACTTATTTAAAAACCTAATTGTTTCTGATTATTACATTTTTAAATCTTTAATTTTCGCTCAAATTACGCTACAAAAGGATGAGTATTTATTGTACAGAAAAATGTTTGATGTAATGTACAAAGAAATTACAAAACCCGATTTATATGTTTATTTATATCAAAATACAGATAGACTTTTAGAGAATATAAAAAAGCGCGGAAGAGAATATGAACAAAATATTGAAGCTGGGTATTTACAAAAAATTCATGATGGTTATAAAAATTTCATAAGCACCCAACAAGACCTAAATGTTTTAATTATTGATGTATCAGAAATTGATTTTGTAAATAATATTGAAGACTATAATTACATCATTAATAAAATAAAAGACACTTAAAACTTACTTTTTAAGCTCGAGCTTTTCAGCGAAATACTCGCAAAAATCACGCATTGTTGCAGTCATTTTTTGATCATCTGTTGCTCTTTCAAAAGTATCTGTCATAGACACTAATGTTTGATGATAAAATTGTTTCATTTCATCTACTGGCATATCTTTTGTCCACAAATCCATTTTTAAAGTATCTTTTTTCTTGTGATCCCATACAGAAATCATAATTGCCTTTGAAGTTTCATTGTCAATTCCACCATCTTTTGCAGTCCAAGAAATTTCTTCGGGAACTTTATTTTCATCTAAACCAACTTTAAAAATTATTTCAGAATTATGTTTAACAGCCATTATTTTTTGGGTTTATATTTAGATTTATTAAATAAATCTGATTCGTTTATTTTTAATAATTCTTGCAAAGATACATCATTATGTTTCATGTATGATTTTACAATCTGCCATCCAATCCAAACTCCAATTTTTCCAGGAGTTAAGTTATCCTGCTCGCTATAAAACTTAGAAAATGGAGCATTCTCAAGGAATCTTTTGTTCAGTTTCCTTTCTGTACTAAACAATAATTTTTTATCCATAAAATACATCCAAACCTGCTCTTCATTAGAAGTTGCCCATTTAATTTTATCTTGAGAATATCCTATTTTTTCATTATCAGAAATTAATGGTAGATATACATCTAATAAGTACATTTTTTTTCCTTCAAAAATCATTTTACTTACAAAACTTCTATCGATAGATGGTTGAATTTGTTGATCTATAATAGCCTTTGCAGCATCGACGACAATGTAATCTTTAGTATTATTATCTCTAATATACTTAGGGAAATCTCCATAAAATTTATGGCCTTTTCCTAAATAAACATCTAGAGAAATTAGCAATAAACTATCCGCATAAATGACTCTATTATCATAATCTATATTCGTCAACATCGTTACAATATTTGGCTCTTTAAAAGAAGCATTGTAATATTTTATATGCTTAAAAAGTGATGATAGTTGAGTTTCTTCTGATGAAAAATCTTTGTATTTTTTTTGAGTTTCAGTGAACAATTCTTGTTCTTGTTTGTCGTTAATTTTCTCATATGATAAACTATCAGTAAACTCAACTGGAAATAAATAAGGATACTTTTGCTTCACTTTTGGCAGACTTTCTTTTGTTGCATTATAAAAATCCACTTCATATCTTTTTACAGAAAAATTGACATCAATATTGGAAACATCAATTTCATTGATATTTTTATCAGAACATGAAAAAAACACATACAAAATTATTAAAACTATAAAATAAAATCTCATATTCTTTGTATCTTAGTATCTAGATTAAAGAACGTTAAAAATACTAAAATAGTTTGTCAATGGATACTAAAAAAGTAGCAGAATATATTATAAATTGGTTAAAGGAATATGCAACTAATGCAAAAGTAAACGGATTTGTACTTGGAGTTTCTGGTGGAATCGATTCTGCATTAACCTCAACCTTATGTGCAAAAACAGGCTTACCAACTTTATGTATAGAAATGCCTATTCACCAAGCAGAAAGTCAAGTTTCTAGAGCAGAGGAACACATTAAACAATTAAAAAACCGTTTTAGCAATGTTTCTGAAGCAAGAGTAAATTTAACATCTACTTTTGAAGATTTTAAAAACGTGCTACCAGAAGCCGAAATTTCTACAAAATTAGAGGTGTCTTTAGCAAACACTAGAGCCCGTTTAAGAATGACTACTTTATATTATTTTGCTGGATTACATGGATTATTGGTCGCTGGAACAGGAAATAAAGTAGAAGATTTTGGTGTTGGTTTTTACACAAAATATGGTGATGGTGGTGTAGATTTAAGTCCGATTGCAGATTTAATGAAATCTGAAGTTTATGATTTAGCAGCATATTTAGGAGTCCCAAGTTCTATACAAGAAGCACAACCTACAGATGGTTTATTTGGAGATAGTCGAACAGATGAAGATCAAATTGGTGCTTCTTATGATGAGTTAGAATGGGCAATGAAGATGCAAGACGAAAATAAAACTGTTAATGATTTTTCTGACAGAAAAAAAGAAGTATTTAAAATTTACAATCGTTTAAATAGCATCAATCAACATAAAATGATGCCAATCCCTATTTGTAAAATACCAAAAGAAATTTTATAAATTTTCATATAGAAAACTATAATAAGTTAGCAGAAATCATCATTTTTTTAATCCTAATAAAGGCTCTTTTTTTAGAACCTTTAGAAATTTCAAAAGGTAAAAAAATGAATAGTTGAATAATTTTTAACATTTTCAATGTTCTGTTCATAGCGGGGAAATTTTTCTTTTAGCACCCGCAAAATACGAAAAATATTTAATTTCCTAAATTAAACAATAAGCGAAACACTTATTTCTTAAATTCAAAAACTTTATACAACTCTTTTTAGTTTCTCTGAAAGTCGAATTCTTAATGAATTATAACTCATTATTTCTTCTTTTTCCTCATTCGAATATTCTTTTCCTTCCACTAAAGATTCATTTACCAACCTCTCAATTAAAATTCTACGTAAATTAAAAATAACATCAGGAACTGCTTTCGACAAGGCTTCTAATGCAGATTTAACTTCAATGCTTTTACTTTCCCAATTACTTAATTCATATTTTTCTTCATCCATTAAAATAGAAGTAACCGTAGTTGCAATATCTGTATTTTTATTATTTACGAATTTATCTATTTCTAATTTTTCAGATTGATTTAATTGATGAATCATTTCTGTATATATTTCTTGAAAAAGAGGATTTGAAAATTCTGTTTCATCTTCTTGTAAGTGCAAGTAAATTTCTGCAGAAACTAAATTTTGGTATTTTCTTTCGGAAGTTGATTCTCGACCTTCTTCATCTGTACTAATAACTTCTTCAATAAATTCTACTTCCTCATTTCCATATAAAAGTAAAATTCTTATAATCTCATTTTCAAGTATTGATAATTGATCAATTTTATGAGAAGAAATTTGCCCCCCTTTAATCAATCCCATTTTAGTCTGCTCTTGCTCCATAAAATATTCTGGAGGTGGCTGATTTGGATCTACATTATTATAGTTCGAATTTGTTTTAGCTTTCTGAAAGGATTCTTTTTTTAATAACTGTGCTAATTCACTAAATAAAACTCGCTCAGAAATATCCATAATTCTAGAACATTCCTGCACATAAACTTCTCTTTGGATGCCATCAGGAATTTTAGAAATACTAGTTACGATATCTCTAATTACAGTGGCTTTTTTTATAGGATCATTGTTAGAATCCTTTAATAAAAGTGATACTTTAAAGTTGATAAAATCTTGCGCAGCAGTATCTAAATATTCTTTTAATTCAATATCAGAATGCGATTTCGCAAAACTATCAGGGTCTTCTCCATCAGGAAATTGAACTACTTTTACGTTCATTCCTTGTTCTAAAATTAAATCTATTCCACGAATGGAAGCTCTAATTCCTGCTGCATCTCCATCAAAAAGAACGGTAATATTTTTTGTCAACCTATTTACCAATCTAATTTGATCAGAGGTTAATGCTGTGCCTGATGAGGCCACAACATTCTCAATTCCTGATTGATTAAAGGAAATTACATCCGTATAACCTTCAACTAAAAAACAATTATCTTGTTTTGCAATTTCTTTTTTGGCTTGATAAATTCCATAGAGAATTTTACTTTTATGATAAATATCGCTTTCAGGTGAATTTAAATATTTAGCAGCTTTTTTGTCAGCAGTTAAAATACGTCCTCCAAAACCTAAAATACGACCAGACATTGAGTGAATAGGAAACATCACTCTACCTTTAAAACGATCGAATTGCTTGTTTTCTTTAACAATTGTAAGGCCGGTAGATGCTAAATATTTAAGATCATATCCTTTTGTTAAAGCTGCATTTGTGAAATTATCCCACTGATCTAAACAATATCCTAAATCAAACTTTTTGATGGTTTCTTCTGTAAATCCTCGTTCTTTAAAATAAGACAAACCAATTGCTTTTCCTTGGTTTGTATTTAACATTAAATCATGGAAATAGTCTTTGGCAAAATTAGAGACCAAAAACATACTTTCACGTTCATTCGTTTGCTCTTTCTGCTCGTCGGTTTGCTCCGTTTCTTCAATTTCTATATTGTACTTTTTGGCTAACCATTTTAAAGCTTCTGGATACGAATAATGCTCGTGTTCCATTAAAAAAGAAACTGAGTTTCCTCCTTTTCCAGTAGAAAAATCTTTCCAGATTTGCTTCACAGGAGACACCA
>JBNMNZ010000080.1:0-6844 GCA_051276605.1 Polaribacter sp.
AAACGATAGATAAATGTTGCAGAGATTCTTCTTTGAGAATTGTCACTATTTACTTGTAAATTATAATTATCTCCATTGATAAATCGTTTAGTTTCTCTTGAATTAAACAGGTTATTGGCATTCAATGTAAGTGTCATTCGATCATTTAAAAAGTCTTTACTCATTCCTAAATTAAACCAGGCAATACTTTCAGTATAAGTTTGTCCACTTGTTCTAGCACCAACATAGTTTACAGTAGATTGCAACGAGAAATCTGTAAATTTCATAGTAGAATTTAATCTAGACGTCCAAGTACTGTTGTTAGAATCGTAATTTATGTTCTTATAACTTCCTTTTTGCTTGAATCCATAGAAATTAACATCTGCTGATAATCGCCACCATTTGTAAGGAGAATAGGTAGATACCAATTCTGCTCCATACCGATTTTCAGAGCCTAAATTAACCGGAATTGTAATGATTACATTGTTTGAGTTTTTATAAGTAATCATTTCAAAAATATTGGTAGATCTTTGAAAATATATTGAAGGATTTATCGTAAAACCATTCCACCTTTTCAATGTTCCAATTTCGAAAGAATTCGTGTACATTGGATTTAAATCTGGATTTCCATAACGGATATTGTTTTTATCTGCAATTCCACCAAAAGGATTCAATTGCCAGAAACGTGGTCTTGTAATACGTTTGCTATAACTTAATTGTAAACTATTAGAATCAGAGAAGTTATATGTTAAATGCACCGTTGGAAAAAGATCTGTGTACTTTTTATGGTTAAAGAACACGTTCTTTCTATCTGTACTTTTTGTGTCAGAATGCTCCATTCTTAATCCTAAAGAATATTGAAACTTCTTCTCTCTGTTTCCATATTGTAAATAGGCACCGTAAATTTTTTCATCATAATGCAAAAGGTTGTCTAAACTATCTACTAAAACTGCATTATCCCAAACTTTATAATCACTATTAATACGTCTAACCTCTCCTTTAACACCCATTTCTAAACGAGACTTCTCGAATATAGGCAACACATAGTCGGCTTGAAATAACAGGTCTTTACTACTTTCTACATCTCTACTTTTTATGCTGTTTTCTGCAGTAATTGTTGGGAATGTTTGCTTTTCGGTAATGTTTTCATTTTCATCATCATTCCAAAACTCATATTGAATGTTAGCAGTGAATTTCTTTCCAGGTTTTTCAAATGTTTTTACATAGTTTACCTCAATCTGATTTGCTTTTTGCGGCTCTTTATAGTTGTTGGTAGAGATTAATGTACGTTCCGTTTGGTCATTACTGTCCAAAAAATCATACGAATAATCGGTTGTGTGGTTGCTGTTATTGTTTCTTAAATAATAACTAAATGTCAGCGTGTTTTTATCATTGATATAATAATCTCCACCGACATACACATTGGTCATTTTATAATTCCTTTCTATTTCAACATGTTGTTTTGTAGATGAAATAACATTTTGACTATTTGTGTTTGTTTGAAAATAATCTAAGGTTCCAGGCAGTCTCATATTGGTGTAACTCAAATTTGAAAAAATATTAAACTTTTCAGTTTTGTAGTTCACATTGTAATTCAATGCATTGTTTACAGGACTTCCAGTAGTAACTTGAACAGAGCTACTAAAACCGCCTTTCTTATTTCTTTTTAAAATCACATTGATAATACCAGCAGTTCCTTCTGCACCATATTTAGAAGATGGGTTTGTTGATACTTCTACTTTTTCAATATTCTCAGCAGGTATTTGCGCCAAACCATTATTGCTAGTCAACACAGAAGGTTTACCATTAATTAAAATCTGAACATTACCATTTCCTCTTAAGCTTACACCCCCAGTAGCATCTACAGTTACAGAAGGCACATTATTTAAAATATCGTTTACAGAACCTCCTTTTGAGATCAAGTCTTTACCAACATTAAATACTTTTTTATCTAGCTTATATTCTACAGTAGATTTTTCAGCAGTAATTTGAATTTCATCTAACTGTGCAGATTCTTCGTCTAATTTGATGTTTCCTAATTGTTGATTTTCCGTGTAATTTTTCACGGGTATTTCAACAGATTTATAGCCAATGAATTCTAGTCTTATGGTATAAGAACCTTCAGTTGCTTTCAGATTAAACTCTCCTTTTTCGTTGGTACTTACTCCAGTAATAATGGTGTTTGATTTTAATAGAATTGCCGTTGCAAATTCTAAAGGAGTGTTTGTTATATTGTCTACAATAGTTCCTTTTATAGAAATTTTTTGTGAAGACTGAGCAATTAGATTTAAACTAATACTTAGTAGGAAGAACAGAATAATTTTTTTCATGATTGTATAAATGAGGGTTGGTTATTGGTGTTTTTTTAATAAAGTGATCATTTTTATATTCTTTTTCATTTTTGCATGGTACATCGGATATTCATCACTTCGAACAGCTAAATGTACATCAGCACCATTTTCTAATAGAATTTTAGCGATTTGGTAGTTGCTGTTTTTTACGGCAGAAATTAATGCTGTTCCTTCACCACGAATGGCTTTATTAACTGAAGCTTTCTTTTTAATTAAGTAGGTAACAATATTTAAATGTCCATAAGCTGAAGCGGCCATTAAAGCACTTTCATCACCATCTGCATGAAATTCTATATCTGCATTTGCAGTAATTAATAATTTCACTATTTCTAAAGAGCCATTTCTGGAAGCAGCAACTAAAGCTGTTCTCGGTTCACCTGATCTGTATATACAATTGGGCTTTACAGTTTTTAAGATTCTAGCAACCTGTCCAACATTTTTTGATTTGCTTGCTGCTACTAAGTTTTTGCATGATGCTTTTTGTGCTTGTATTGAAAAGCTACCTAAAATTAATGCTGCTGATACTATGATAATTTTATTCATTTTGAGTTGTTTTTATATTCTGGCACAAAAATGTAAGATTATCAGGTATAAAAAGTGAAGGGTAGATAAATAGGGCAATTTTACTGTTGTTTAAAGTGAAATAAAGGGTGAATAATATTCATCATCAAAAACAGCACATTTGTCTATATAACAGTCGGTTTTGTCGATAGCCTACTTTAACAGGAGTAGTTTGTTTACTTTTACGATATTATTAAAATGAAGTTATGAGCTATCTAAAAAAAATCACAGATTCAATTCAGCATAAAGGGGTAACGAGACATTTTTTGTTTTGGATAGGAATCGTTTTACTAACCATACCTCAAAATGTTCTGGAGAGTGAGCATCCTTATATAAATACATTCGTTTATAAAATGTGTGTGCTAATTCCGCAGATTTTGGCATCGTATTTTGTTGCGTATTTTGTAATACCAAAATATTTGTCTAAAAAAAAACATGCTATTTCATTGTTTTTATTAATTGTTGGTACCTATTTTTTTGCGGTATTAGCAAGAATATTTATCATTCATATAGGTGAAAACTTGGTGAGAAAGAGACCTTTTGAACAGGAAACTATATTAGAAATAGTAACTCAATTGAGACTGTTATTGTTGCATTATGTACCAGCTATTTATTCTACAGTTATTACTTTTCTTGCTGTCAAATTTTTCATGAATTTTAAGGAAATAAAGGAAAAGGAGTTAGCATCTAAAACAGAAAAAGTGGCATCAGAACTAAAAGCACTGAAGGCACAATTAAATCCACATTTTTTATTCAATACATTGAATAATATATATGTATTATCTTTAGATAACTCACCAAAAACACCAAAATCAATAGAGAAATTGTCTAAGATTTTAGACCATGTTTTGTATCGTTGTAATACCAAATATGTCTCTTTATCTTCTGAAATAGAATTGCTAGAAAATTATATTGAATTGGAAAAATTACGATACGATGATCGCTTACAAATTAACTTTAACAATCATATTGAACAAGATGGCGAGATTGCTCCCTTAATATTATTATCTCTAGTAGAAAATGCTTTTAAACATGGAGCAGGAGAGGATAGTGGTTCACCCAAAATAACGATCGATTTATACAATACTAATGCACAATTTAAGTTTGTAATTTCTAACACGGTTGCTACAAAAAATGATCGAATAGAAAGAACACCAATTGGTCTGAAAAACATAAAAAAACAGCTAGATTTGATTTATCCTAATAAGTTTGAATTGCAAATTGATAACAGCCCTAAAGAATTTATGGTAACCATTAAAATAAATAACAACTAGATTTTATGAAAGTTCGCTGTTTAATAGTTGATGATGAGCCTTTGGCAATTCGATTGATAGAAAAACATATCTCTCAAATTGATTCATTAGAAGTTGTTGCGACTTGTAATAGCGCTTTAAAAGCGTTTGAAATACTGAACACACAGGAGATTGACTTGATGTTTTTAGATATTAAAATGCCACATTTAACTGGAATCGATTTTCTTAAAACATTGAAAAATCCACCCAAAACAATATTTACGACAGCTTATAGAGATTATGCGTTAGAAAGTTATGAATTAGAAACGGTAGATTATTTATTAAAACCTGTCACTTTTGAACGTTTTGTAAAGGCAATAGACAAGTTTTTTAGACAAAGCACTAATACAGTTGCACCTGTACATAGTGAAACCGTTGTTACGGATTATATACTAGTAAAGTCAGGAAGTAAACATCATAAGGTAAACCTAGAAGACATTGTATATATTGAAAGCTTAAAAGATTATATTAAAATTCATTTAGAAAACAATACTTCGATCATTTCTAAATACAAACTTGGTGAAATGGAACAAGAATTGTCTGCCTTTCAATTTTTAAGAATTCACCGTTCTTATATCATAAACACTTCCAAAATCACAGCATTCTCTTCGAATGATATCGATGTGAATAGCCAAGAAATTCCTATTGGAGCTAGCTATAAAGAGGGAGTAATCCTTTATTTAGAGGGAATTAAAAGATCTTAATATTTTATCCATTTTAATTTTAAAAAAATTTATTTTAATGAAGCTAACTACGTAGTTTACTATATATATATTGTAAGTTTGCCATTCAATAGAAAATAGAATGGAAGATTTTATAAAAGACTTAGGCTATAAAGCTTTAGATACAAGATTTAAGAGAATAAGTGATAGAATGGGTCAAGACATTAGAAAGGTCTACAAAAAAAATGACATTGATGTTGAGCCTAATTGGTATTTGGTATTTATGATTTTAAAAGAACATCAAAAATTATCTATAGCAGAAATTGCAGAAAAATTGAACTATGCACATCCTTCTGTGGTGGTTATCGTACAAAAGATGAAAGCGAAAGAATATGTTATTACAGAGAGTGATCTTATAGACAAACGAAAACAACTGATTTCTTTAACAGAGAAATCGGTGCTTTTATTACCAAAATTAGAAAAGCTATGGCACAGTTGTGAGCGCAGCATATTAGCAATACTCGAAGAAGACCTCTCCATTTTAACCTCTTTAGATAACATTGACCGAGCATTAAAAACAACCTCTTTTCACGAACGATTTACAACTGAATATTCAAAATATAAATTATAAGACATGAGAAATATAGTAATGGTCCTTTTAGTATTTTTTACAGCAACATACACGTTTGCTACAGACACAAAAATTATTGTTAGAGTTAAAGCAAAAGACGCAAAATTTATAGGTTCATCGCTTGGTGGGGCTTATATAATTATAAGAAACTCTTTAAATAAACAAGTATTAGCTGAGGGAAAAACCATTGGTTCAACTGGGAATACAAATTTGATTATGAGAACTCCAATTGTAAGAGGGAATTCTATTGTAGATGTTAATACAGCTAAGTTTTTTGCAACTATAGATATAGACGAGCCAACTTTTGTTACCATTGAAGTGCTTTCTCCAATCAACAATAAACAAGCGAGTGCAAAAATTACAACTCAGTTGTGGATCATTCCTGGTAAACATATTTTGGGTGACGGAATCATAGTAGAAGTTCCTGGTTTTATTATAGATATTTTAAAACCAAGAACACATCATTATATCGCTTTAAAATCAATTATAAACAAACCTTTTAACATTCAAGTAAACATTGTAATGATGTGTGGTTGTACAATTAATAAAGATGGATTGTGGGATTCTGAAAAGATGGAAGTAAAAGGAATTTTGAAAAGAAACGATACATTCTTTAAAGAAGTACCATTGAATTGGGTTTCTACCAATTTGTTTGATGGAAATACAACGATGCAGTTACCGGGTAATTATGAGCTAATTGTATACGCATACAACTCTAAAACAGGCAATACTGGCGTAGATAAAGTAAATTATGTACTATATTAATTATGAATGATGCATATTAGTGTAACTGTATGGGTACATTTGTTTCTCAATAATAAACAGTATGAATAGATATAAAATCACGTTTTTAGTAATCATTTTTTGTTCTTTTATTGGGCAAGCGCAAAGTAAAATATACCAACAAAAAAAGTCAGATAAAATAGCAAAAGGTTCGGTTTTTACTAAGATTATCAATAAAAAATTTCCAGCAACAATTTTGTATGAAGACAAAGATGTAATTGCTTTTATTCCTAATAGATTACAAGCAAAAGTGCATGTGTTAATTGTACCTAAGAAAGAAATTCCAACAATAAATGATATTAACGATAAGGATGCGATTGTATTAGGGAAACTATTTTTAGTAGCAAAAAAGCTAGCAAAAGAAAAGGGAATTGCAGAAACAGGTTACAGATTAATCATGAATATAAATGAAGATGCAGGGCAGTCGGTTTTTCATCTACACATGCATTTGTTAGGTGGTGAAAAACTTGGACCAATGATGAAGCAGTCTAAAAACTAATTTATACAAATGAATTCGATACAATATTACTTGGTAGATGTGTTTACTGACACCAAATACGGAGGCAATCAATTGGCTGTTTTTGT
>JBNMNZ010000081.1:0-6805 GCA_051276605.1 Polaribacter sp.
GGAATCTTAATAGTTGTATTTTTAGAAATATTTCTACCTGTTTTCTCTGCTCTAGTTTTAATTATAAAACTACCAAAACCTCTTAAATAAACGTTATCGCCATTTTCTAGTGCATCCTTAACTTCACTCATGAATGCTTCAACAGTTGCCAATACATCTGTTTTTTCGATTCCTGATTTATCTGAAATTTTTGATACGATATCTGCTTTCGTCATGTCTCTATTTTTACTGTTTTTTTATTAATTTACCTCCAAAAATGCGGATGCAAATATATGATAATTAATCAATTCCGAAAAGATAAAGACTTAAATTTATGTGAATTTTAAAATGTATTATTGTAAATCTATTTTTTATCCATGAAATTTTCTAATACATTAATTTACTGGTACTTACAAAACAACAGGGAATTGCCTTGGCGCAAAACCAAGAATCCATATTTTATTTGGTTATCCGAAATTATGTTGCAACAAACAAGAGTTACTCAAGGAATGGCATATTATTTAAAATTTGCCGAAAATTTTCCAACTGTTTTTGATCTCGCTAAAGCGGATGAAAGTACCGTTTTAAAAATGTGGCAAGGCTTAGGGTATTACTCCCGTGCAAGAAATTTACATTATTCGGCAAAACAAATTGCAGACAAATTTAATGGCGAATTTCCATCAACTTATCAAGAAATAATTAAATTAAAAGGGATTGGAGACTATACAGCTTCTGCAATAGCATCAATTTGTTTTAATGAACCAACTGCTGTTGTCGATGGAAATGTCTATCGAGTTTTGTCTCGCTATTTCGGTATTAAAACGGCAATAAACTCATCCGCAGGAATTAAAGAGTTTAAAATTTTAGCACAAACTCTAATTGATGAATCCCAACCGGGAACTCACAATCAAGCAATTATGGATTTTGGCGCACTTCATTGCAAACCTCAAAACCCTTTGTGTGAAACTTGTCCTTTTGCTGATAGCTGCGTGGCATTAGAAAAAAAGTTAACAAAAGAATTACCTACAAAAGAGAAAAAAATAAAAGTAAGAAATCGGTATTTTAATTTTTTAGTAGTTAAAACTGAGGCTAATAAGACAATCTTATCCGAAAGAAAAGGAAAAGGAATTTGGCAAGGCTTATATCAATTTCCTTTAATTGAAAGTGACACTAACATCGATAAAAATGAACTTGTCTCATCAGAAGAATTTATAACCTTATTTCCTAATGAAACAACAATTTCACTTTTTAACAAAAAAGAAATTGTACATAAATTATCGCATCAACATTTATACACTCAATTCTGGATTGTAGAAACGGCAACTTCATCCGAAGCAAAAATAAAATGGAATTCAATTAAAAAGTATCCTGTTCCTGTTTTAATTGCGAATTTTTTAGAAACATTTCAAGCTGAAAAGTAATTGAATTTTTAGTACATTTGATATGTAAATACAAATGTAATGGCTGGCACAATAAACAAGGTAATTTTAATTGGTAATTTAGGTGATGATGTAAAGATGCATTATTTTGATGGAGGCAATTCTATTGGAAAATTCCCTATTGCAACTAGCGAAAGCTACACAAGTAAACAAACCGGAGAAAAAGTAACCAATACAGATTGGCACAATATTGTTGTTAGAAATAAATTGGCAGAAATTTGCGAAAAATATTTATCAAAAGGCGATAAAGTATACGTTGAGGGAAAATTAAAAAATCGTCAATGGGAACAAGACGGAGTCAAACGTTATTCAACAGAAATTCATGTAAATGAAATGACTTTTTTAACGACAAAAAAGAGTCTTGAAAATAATAACAATTCTCCACAAAATCAAAAACCTTCTGAAAGCCCAAAATCGTTTGCATCAGAAGAAAATGATGATTTACCTTTTTAATTAATTAAACTTATAAAATTTGGATCCAGATCCCGAACCTTTATTTTTATTATTTACCTCTATTGATTTTTTAACGGCAGTAAACGCCTTTTTTTTAATTGCACTACTTTTAGGTTCTGCATTAATTTCCGGAACAGAAGTTGCCTTTTTCTCCCTTTCTCAAACAGATTTAAACAAACTTTCTAATGACGGAAAAGAAGAAAATATTATTGTAAATTTATTAGAAAGACCTAGAAAATTATTGGCAACAATTTTAATTACAAATAACTTTATCAATATTTTAATTGTATTGCTTTTTGCTTCTTTAGCCGAAAATTTATTTAGTAATTCTACATATCAATTAAACCTTTATTATTTTATAATTCCTGTTCGTTTTTTAGTTGAAATAATACTTGTAACTTTTTTAATTCTATTATTTGGAGAGGTTTTACCGAAGGTATACGCTTCTAGAAATGCGCTTCGTTTTTCAGTAACAATGTCTAAATTTATTCATGTTATAAATATTCTTTTAACGCCTTTTAGCATGCCTTTAATTACGTTAACTAAATTTTTTGAAAAAAAATTAGGCAGCAAAAACACTAATTTTTCTGTTGAAACTTTATCCCAGGCTTTAGAGCTCACTTCTGAGGGAGCAACAACAAAAGATGAGCAAAAAATTCTACAAGGCATTGTAAATTTCGGAAACACAGAAACTGTGCAAATTATGAAACCCAGAATAGATCTTTTTGCACTTTCTGATGACGAAACCTATGAAGGGGTTTTAGAGAAAATTTTAGAAAACGGATTTTCTAGAAATCCTGTTTACAAAGAAAGTGTCGATAATATAATTGGGGTCTTATACGCAAAAGATTTATTAGCCCATTTAAATAAGAAAACTTTTAAATGGCAAGATTTAATACGTGAAGCTTTTTTTGTTCCTGAAAACAAAAAACTAGATGACTTGCTAAGTGATTTTAGGGCCCGTAAAAATCATTTGGCGATTGTAGTTGATGAGTATGGGGGTACAAGTGGATTAGTTACCTTAGAGGATGTTATTGAAGAGATTGTTGGTGATATAAACGATGAGTTTGATGATGAAGATTTAACCTATTCTAAAATTGATGAAAACACATATGTTTTTGAAGGGAAAACAAGTATTAAAGATTTTTGTAGAGTTTTAGATGATGAAGATGAAGAAATTTTTGAAGAAGAAAAAGGCGAAAGCGAAACCCTTGCTGGTTTTATTTTAGAAATTTCTGGGAAATTTCCAAAAAAAGGGGAGAAAATAAACTTCAAGAATTATACGTTTACAATTGAAGCGTTGGATAAAAAACGCATAAAACAAGTAAAAGCAACAAGAAATGCGTAATATTCTTCTACTAGTAGTTTCACTTATTTTTCTTTCTTGCAATGATGTTGTTTTACCAAAACCAAAAGCGTATTTGAGTTTAGAATATCCTAAAAAAGAATATAAAGAGTTAGGTGTTTTAAGACCTTATACCTTTGATGTTTTAAAAAGCGCAACAATTGTTGAAGACAAAAATAATTGGTTAAAAATTACCTATCCAAAATTAAAAGCATCTATCGATATTACATACAGACCTATAGAAAACAATTTAAAAGAACTTTTAACGGAAGCTGAAAAAATGGTTTTTAAACATACCGTTAAAGCAGAACAAATTATACCAAGAGACTTCGTAAATAGCAAAAAAAAAGTATTTGGAAGTTTGTATGAAATTACAGGAAATGCCGCCTCTCAAATTCAATTTCACATCACTGATAGTACTAATAATTTTATAAAAGGTTCATTATATTTTTATGCAAAGCCAAACTACGACTCTATTTTACCAGCAGTTACTTACATAAAAGAAGATATTTTATATTTAATAGAAAGTTTAAAGTGGAAGAAATGAGCCGGTCCTAACGTTCTTATTTCGACTGCGGTCAATATTAACTAAGCAAGAATAATTCTCGCATCAATAAATATTTTAAAGGTGTATTTTTATACTCCTTTGATTCTTTTTGTTTATTATCTCAAAAAAGCTAAACAATCTCCATTTTCTTTAACAAAAAAGAAGCATTCATATTTTTACAAACTCCGCTCTTTAACATATAATCAAAATGTAATTCGTCATCGATTATTTCTGCATCAAAATAATAATTTTTAATTTCTGAAAACTCATTTTCTAATTCGCACAAACTCACATCGTGTGTTGCAATAATACCTGTTGATTTAGATTTAGTCAGTTTTTCTACAAACTTTTTAGAACCAATTGCCTTGTCTTTACTATTCGTTCCTTTCAATATTTCATCCAAAATAATGAAATATTTTTCTGACTTAATCTCGTCGACAATAAATTTTAATCGCTTTAATTCCGAATAAAAATAAGATTCATCATCTGCTAAAGAATCTGAAGTTCTCATACTTGTAATTAATTTTATTGGCGAATATTCAAAACGATCTGCACAAACTGGCAAGCCACAATTTGCCATCACAATAGATAAAGAAACCGTTCTTAAAAATGTGCTTTTACCCGCCATATTAGCACCAGTAATGATAAAAAATTGTTCGTCATCAACAGTAAAATTATTATCAATTCTTTTATCAACTTTCAATAAAGGGTGTCCTAAGTTAATCGCTTTTATAATTTCTTTTTCATCAAGGATCTCTGGAAAAGCAAAACTTGGATGATTAAACTGAAAATTCGCCAATGAATTCTGAGCATCAAAAAAAGCAACCACTTCAAACCATTTTTGCACAGTATGCTTATAGCTTATTATCCATTCTTCTACTTTACAAGCATTGTATATTTCCGATAAAAAAAAACCATTTCCAAGCACAGAAATGATGATATTATTTCTTTGATCGAAAGCATCTAAAATTTTAGAAAATTCTTTAAAAATGACTGAAGCTTTTTTGTCTTCAGAATTAATAATCTCTTGTTTCTCTTTTAATATTTTTGAAATAAACTCCTCATTTTCAATCTCATTCAATAACTGATGATATTGCTTAAAAGTTACTCTAACTTTGTCTGTTTCTGAATATAAATTATTTGTTTTTTTAAGAAATCTTCCTGTAATAAAAAGTCCCATAAAAAACCAAATTATTAAGTAGGAAAACGAAACAATTCCGAAGGAAATCAAA
Organism: Polaribacter sp.; assembly: GCA_051276605.1. Taxonomy (GTDB): domain Bacteria; phylum Bacteroidota; class Bacteroidia; order Flavobacteriales; family Flavobacteriaceae; genus Polaribacter. The sequence goes on from JBNMNZ010000081.1 coordinate 4,996, forward strand.
CCAATTAAAAATAAGGAAATTATGGAGAAACCAACTTGAACCTTCGGGAGATTTTTTGAAAAAACTGATGCATAATTAGAAATCCAATTGACAACAGCTTTGGATGTGTTTTTAACAGAGACTAAACTAGCCAAAGCAGAATAGTGTTGTCTCCAAATCACTTTTTCAGAAAGTTCTATTAAAGCTTTCTGTTTTTCTATAATAGAAATTGTTTTATTCTCTGTTAATGTGTTCGCTAAAACTATTTCTCCATCTTTTGTTGTCGTTCTATTTATATATTGAAAAAAAGACCCTTTGCCAAATAAATCGATATCATTGCTGTAAAAATGCAAAGGATTTATAAACTCTTCTCCTGATTTTAAATGATGAAAAACGCTGTTTAAAACTTTAATTTCTGTTATACTGATCTTAATTTTTGCAGTAACAATCTCTTTTTTTCTTTTTAAATTGACATATTTCAACACCAAAAAAGAAAAGAGAAAAACGCCAACAAAGGCGATCAACAAAACATCAGGGAAATCACCAAAAGTGAGATATATTAAAAAGCTAGTTCCTAAAAAAACAGCCAATCTAAAAATACCTAAATTAATAAGTTTCTTTTTAAGAACTAAAGCTTCCTTTTCTAAAGCTACTTTTTGCTGTGTATAAAATGCACGGGGGTTTTTCATCAATCTTATTTGTAGTTAGAAATTCCGCCAGTTAAATTTAAAACTTTTAAATCTGGATATTTCTTTTTCAACTTTTCTGTGGCCTTATAACTGTTCAGTCCTTTTTGACAAACCATTACATACGTTTTACTTTTATCAACTGAAATTTCATCAGCATTAAATTTATGTATAGGAATTGTTTGTTGCACTTCAAAAGGTAATTTCAAATTATCTAAAACTGCGATAATTTCGAGGTTTCTGGACTGAACTCGAAGTGACAATCTTTCTTTTAATTCAGATGCTGATATTTGCCAATCAGGATTTTGACCTAAACAAGCAGCGTCAATATAGGTTTGGTTTTTAAATATTTTAGCAATCTTTTCTTTTAAAATTGTAGGTTTTAACTTCATTTTTAATTGCGTATTTTGAAGAGAATTATAAATTAATAATTCATTCGCTAGGGGTTTTCCAATTCCCGTAATAATTTTTAAAACTTCATTTACTTGCTGAGTAGCAACCATTGCAACAATAGAATTTAGAGTCCCTGCTTCTTCACAATTAGGAATATCGGTCGCCATTTTTGGGAAAGCATCTCTTAAATTTGCAGAATAACTTCCATCTTTATGTAAAATATTAAATGTAGAAACATACCCATCAAACTTATACAAAGAACCATACACTAATGGTTTATTTTTAATGACGCAAGCATCATTTAACAAGTATTTTGTTGGTAGAGAATCTGTGCCGTCAACAACAATATCGACGTTCTCAACCAACTCAAAAACGTTCTGTTTTGTAATCGGTTTGTTTGTGAATTTGACTTCAGTAAAGGGTGCTCTTTTTTTTATAAATTGGGATAAAACAGCCGCTTTTGGTTTGCCAATATCATCCAAAGCATAAAAAACCTGCCTATGTAAATTGGTAATATCAACGGTGTCAAAATCTATTAAATGAATTTCCCCTATTCCACTTGACGCTAAATAAACTGCAATCGGACTCCCTAAACCTCCACAACCCACAACCAAAACTGAAGCGTTTTGTAATTTCTGTTGACCAACTTCACCAATTTCTGATAAAGTAATTTGACGTTTAAAAAGTTGATTCTCTGTTGGTTTCATTTTTTTGTCATTACGAGGAATAAAGAAATTATTTTGTGATATCTC
>JBNMNZ010000082.1:0-6784 GCA_051276605.1 Polaribacter sp.
ATTATAAAAAAAACAATTTCAACTTATTCAGTAATTTTAACACAAGCCATTTTTCCTTACCTAACCTTAAAAGGTCAAAAAGAATATCATTCTATTGTTTCAGGTGGTTTTTAATTATAGAGAACGTTGTTCTATATGGTTTGTTGCGTGTTTTAAGCAACTAATTTAGTAAATAATTACCGACCAAGAAAGTCCGTGAGGACTTTCGTAAGTAGGCAAAAAGCCAGCAATAAATTATATACGGTGTTGTGCTTTCGTTATTTTCTAATTTTCTAATTTTAATTCTGAAAGAACCTTTATTGCATTTTCATTCTCTGGATTTAGTTCTAGAGACTTTTTATACGCTTTAATTCCATTTTCTTTATCACCCATAAATATTAAGCACTCACCATAACTATCATAGGTATTAAAAGCATCTGGATATAATTCTATATTAAGTTTAAATAATTTTAGGGCATTGTCATTTTGTCTCATTGCAGTCATATAATAATAATATCCCAATGCATTGATAGTGGTTTCAGAGATGTCGTAATCTGAGTTTTCTTTGCCTTGTGTCTTTACAACAGCAATAATTTCATTAACTGTTTTATTGGATAATGCTATGTTTTTAACACCTTTAAATGGGTTACCCAATTCTTTATCAATCCTTAAAACAAGACCATATATTTCTTCCAAGACTCTCATCTCAACGTCAATCTTACCACTTCTTGTGGTCATCGATAGTTGTAAATCCTTATAGAGTTCATTATTTTTTAATAAATCATCATAATTGCTTATTTTATATCTGCACAGATTGAGAGTATCCGAATGATTTTGGGCAAATTTGTATTGTCGTGAAAAATCAACTTCAAAGTATTTATCTTGATATGGATAAAGGGACTGAGCAATATTAAATTTTGAATTTTCTGACCCCATTCCAAAATGCAAAAAATTCGCAAAACTCAATTGGAAGACCTTGGTGATTTCAATACGAATACTATCATTTGTAATGCTATTAAGCCCCATTGCTTTTAAGTTTCAAAACTACTTGTTTTTGGTATTATTTGATTATCCCAACCAGCACCAGAAAACATACCGTGAATTGAATCTGAATAGCTTTTTTTGGAACGCCTTGTTTCAATTAGGTATATCAGCAGTTAGCGAAGTTATCTTAAAAGGAGTTTAGAAACAGTCTAAAAAGACTTGAAACACTAGGTATAAACACCTGTTTTTCAATACCAATGTTTTTTGAGACATGACATGAAATAGCTTTTCAATTATTGGTACTTCTTTATAAAATTACTCTTTTACATTATTACAGCGTAAAAAATCTAAAAAGATCCTTTAATTACATACCCTTCAAATTTACAGCTACGGCCTTGTTTTAGTTGGCATTCTTATTTTATGCAGTGTCCTTTAAATGGCATTTTAAAAAAAAATTCTATTTTTATTTGGAATGTTCGTTCTAATATGTATACATTTGCAACTGGAACGAACGTTCCGTTATTAATAAATAAATATAAAACATAATAAGATGAGAGAATTAAAAGGGAAAGTTGCAGTTGTTACAGGAGGTAATAGTGGAATTGGTTATGCGTCAGCAAAAGAATTAAAAGCAAATGGAGCTACTGTAATTATTACAGGTCGTTCTGCAGAAAAGGTAAAAACTGCTTCAGAAGAACTTGGCGTTAAAGGTATTGTTGCAGATGTAGAAAGTATTTTAGCAATAGAGAATTTGGTGGCACAAGTAAAAACAGATTTTGGAAAAGTGGATATTTTATTTGTAAATGCCGGAATTTTTCAGGCGGCTCCAATCGGACAAATAAGTGAAGAAATGTTTGATCATCAAATGGGAATTAATTTTAAAGGAGCGTTTTTTACAACGGAAAAGTTTTTGCCAATATTAAATGATGGTGCATCAATTATAAACTTATCGTCTATAAATGCATATACAGGAATGCCAAATACAGCAGTTTATGCTGCATCTAAAGCGGCTTTAAATTCTTTTACTAGAACTGCTGCAACAGAATTAGCACCAAGAAAAATTCGTGTCAATGCTATAAACCCAGGTCCAGTTTCAACACCAATTTATGGTAAAACAGGAATGGCAGAAGAACAAATAAATGGATTTGCAGAAGCTTTGCAAAATCGTATTCCATTAAAAAGATTTGGTCAACCAGAAGACATCGCAAAACTTGTTTCGTTTTTAGCCTCTGATGATGCTTCATTTATTACGGGTAGTGAGTACAATATAGATGGTGGAATTAACATCAACCCATTATTAGGATAAAAAACAATAATAAATAAAAATTATAAACATGAAAACAGCAATAATTATAGCAAGAGTTTTACTAGGATTGCCTTTCCTTATTTTTGGATTAAATCATTTCTTTCCAGTTATTCCCCATCCTCCAATGGATGGAGTCGCTTTAGATTTTATGATGGGATTAACAAAAGTTGGTTATTTCTGGCCATTATTAAGAGGGCTTGAAGTACTGATTGGTATCGCTTTAATAAGTGGAAGATTTGTGCCTTTAGCACTAGCGGTTTTAGCACCAATTTCATTGCATATATTCTTGTTTCATGCATTTATTCTGGCTGCAAATTTACCTTTAGCAATCATAATACTAGCATTGCACATTTTTCTAATTGTTAAATATTGGAATTATTATAAGCAAATATTCACGCTGAAGTCAGCGCCAGAATTAAAATAAATCTGATAATATTGATGCTTCATGTTAATGGAGCATCAATATTTAATTGCATACAAAAAGGAATAGAATTAGATAAGATAAAAATAATATTGGAACGTATATTCTAATTAACCTACCTTTGTTCTATTAAAACGAATAATTATGCCAAGAGTAAAACTTTTTAATAAAAATGAAGTGCTAAACAAAGCAATGGAGTTGTTTTGGAAAAAGGGCTATCACGCTACTTCTATTCAAGATTTAGTAAGTTTTTTAGGAATTAACAGAGGTAGTCTTTACGATACTTATGGTGGTAAAAAAGAATTATTTGATCAAGCATTTCAATTATATCGTACGAATAACTCTAATGGTGTTACGGCCTTTTTTGAAAGTAAGGATGAGGTGAAAAAAGGTTTTAGAGAACTATTTGAAATGGGCATAAACGAAGCCATAACCGACAGTGATTCGAAAGGATGCTTTGTAGTAAATACGACTACAGAATTAATTCCGGGAGAAGAAGAAATGTTAAAAACAATTCGAGAGAATAAAAAAGTATTTGTAGGTCTTTTCTATGCCTTTTTACTAAAAGGACAACAAAACGGAGAAATATTAAAAGGGAAAAATATTAAAAATATTGCCAGCCTATTTTACACATTTTATAGCGGACTTAAAGTAGTAGCAAAAGTAGAAAACAATCCCAAAGAATTATTGAACTCGGTAGATGAAATACTGGTGTTATTGGATTAATTTTATTTGATGTAAAAGCTTGTAGGTAATGCATTTTGATATGAAATCGATTTAATACTGAACTAAATTCAGCACTAGTGATTTAGATCAATAGTTCTGGAAGTTATCTTAAAAGGTGTTTAGAACCAAACAAAAATAGGTAATAGACAAGGTATGAAAACCTGTTTTTGGTACATTAATTCTCTTTATATCTTCATGAATATTAAATTTCTAAAAATTTGAAAGTGTTGGTTTCTAAATTGTATTTTTACTTCATTAAGAAAACAAGTCGATGAAAATCATTATATCTCCAGCAAAGTCCTTAGATTTTGAAACACCAGTAGCAACCAATTTATATACACAACCACAATTTTTAGAAGATTCTGTAAAACTGAATAAGAAATTAAAAACTTTATCTAGAAAAAAGATTGGCGATTTTATGAGTATTTCTAAAGACTTGGCAGAATTAAATTATGAGCGTAACCAAAATTGGAGTTTGCCTTTTACAACCGAGAATTCTAAACAAGCAATTTTTGCTTTTACAGGAGAAGTTTTTCGCGGAATTGATGTAACTACTTTAGAAGAAGAGAAACTACCTGTATTGCAAGATCGTTTGCGTATTCTTTCTGGGTTGTACGGTTTGTTAAAACCACTAGATTTAATACAAGCCTACCGATTGGAAATGGGTAAAAAACTAAAAGTTGGTAGAACTGAAAACTTATACAAGTTTTGGGGTGATAAAATTGCAGATACTTTAAACGCTGAATTAGCAGATGATGAATTGTTTGTGAATTTGGCAAGTTCAGAATATTTTAAAGCGGTGAATCAAAAAGTATTAAAAGTACCGATGATTACACCGGTATTTAAAGATTTTAAAAATGGTGAATATAAAACCATTATGACCTTTGCCAAAAAAGCACGTGGCCTAATGGTGCGTTATATAATAGATAATGATGTAACTACTGTAGCTGCTTTAAAAGGATTTGATATTGATGGATATGGTTTTGCTGAAAGCATGTCTACCGAAACAGAATTGTTCTTTACACGATAATTAATATGACAAAAACCAACAACTTAAACGGTCTTCCAAATAATTTAGCATAGAGCATCTTAGGAACTCTTTCTTATTATAAAGGAGGTTATATGGCGTATTTTTTTGGTTTATATGATTAAACAAGAAGGAGTTACATTTATGTAACTAGATGTTTTGAGCGAAACGATAAGTCCAGAAATAGAATTTAAAAAACCGTTGCTTGTTCATTTAAATAGGTTGAAGAGTATTATTTCTACTGAGTTATTGAATCATGGATTTGATAAGTCACATATTGTCAAAGCTACTTTAAAGTTTGACGTTTTTCCTGCTAAAAACTATGTAACATGTAATCCTTTTATTGAAGATGTTAATGGAAAAGTGTATCAAACAAAGCAACCAATACTTGAAACTGCTTGCGAAGTAGATTTTAAAACCCAAAAGAACTTCTTCAAAAAGCTTATATCTTTTTTTTACTTTGACTAATCCAGATTAGAGAACCACATTAATTTCAAATAGGGAAGTATGTCTTCGATTTTATTGCAATGAATAAGGTGTTGTAATTTTTTATTTTCCGCACTGGTGCATTGTATTATAGAAAATGATGTAACTACTATAGTTGCTTTAAAAGGTTTTAATGTTGATGGTTATGGTTTTTATTATAACCAATACCTTGTAAATCGCCAAGAACTAAATCAATGTGGTTTTTCTTCCTGCTTACTGAAGCGTTTTCTAAAAGTTTATTTTGCTTTTCTTCACTGTATTCAGTAATATCTTTTAAATGCATAATGAGCCATATTTCGAAGCAAGGATTGCTCATGGCTAAGAAAAAATCGCCCTCTTTATTGCAGTCAATAACTAATTGATTGAAGTCTATTTTGTGCATAGTTTCCCAATCGTCTCTATCAACAATTAACCAAAATTAGAAGACCACTAACTAATAAAAGAACAGAATTTAAATCAGTATTTCTTACTTTATAAGTGTATAATATATAAGCACTTGCGGTTAGAAGTGATGCGCTGTAAAGATAAAACTGACCGTCTACAAAAAATATACTCCAGCCTTCCCAAGCGTCATAATTAGCAACGTAAAATAGTAAGCCTAATAATAGTGGAAGTAAATTGCCGATTAAACTGACAATACAAAACACAGCTGTTTGTTGATGTTCTTTCATTCTAAAAATTCTTGATTATTAATTCTTTAACTTTTATTCTTTCTTTTTTGCAAGATATAAATCTATATGCACTGCATTCAATTATTTCCCAATCATTATACATAGCTCTAATATCTTCTAAATCTGCATTTGATATTACAACTTTACAACCTTTTTCTGATTGAACTCGTGCGAAATTAGCTAAATCTTCTTGTGAATTTTGATCGAATTTATCTAAAGTATAGTGATTGAAGTAAGCAGTATCAGATAGTTTCGGGTAAGGTGGATCTAAATATATTAAATCTCCTTCTTGTGTAAAGTGTTCGATACTATCATAATAATCAAATGATAATGTAGCTGATTGTAATTTTTCACTAACATCTTTTAAATGACCTAAACTTGAAAAAGCGGGATTAGATTTTCTAAAAGGAACATTATATTTTCCAGATTTGTTTACTCTGTATATCCCATTAAATGAAGTTCTATTTTAAAAAATAAATCTAACTGCTTGTTCTAAAGTTTGATCTCCGCTGTGTCGATTAAATTCATCTCGTATAGCATAATACATCGAATCAGTTACAGGTGTTTTAAATTCTGTTAATTCGTTAAATATTGATTGTGGATCATTTTTTATTTGCTTGTAACAATTTATAAGGTTAGGATTTAAGTCAGATAAAAATGATTGGTTAAAATTACTTTTCAAGAAAAAGGACGCTCCACCAAGAAATGGCTCAAAAAATCTATCAATATTATTCAAATCTAAATTAGAGAAAATTTCATTTATCAATTTCTGCTTTCCACCAGCCCATCTGATAAAAGGCTTTAAGCTTTTATTTTCTCTTTCATTTTGTTTTTTTTGCATTGCGCCCAACGAGTTTGTATATGAAAAGTAGGGCCTGGCGCAGCGTGCGGCCTGAAGCGGCTAAACCGACCAAGCTTCTTCTTTTTCCTAGATTAATTGAGCCGCGTGCGAATCAGCAAGGCAAGCGAGTTCAGATTTATCAGAAACCAAGATAGTTAATTAATTGTACCAAACTTTATACTTTTGACAATCTTGCCCTATTTTTTATATACATTGTTACCTGCTGGCATTTATTCGTTGAGCTTGAATTTCGTATTCAATTAAAGATTCCCAGATTTTTTTAGTTTCGGGCCATACATCAAGGTTGTCATAAAAATCTGTGTCCGTATTTGAAATCATTATT
>JBNMNZ010000083.1:0-6769 GCA_051276605.1 Polaribacter sp.
TTTTCTGCAAAAAAAGACTTAGGAAGAACTACTATAAAGAACCTTACTATAAACCATGAAATCACGAACTTTATTGAAGTTGAAAATAAAGTGGATATTTTAAAGGTTCCTCTTATAAAAACCCTAAAACCTAATGATAGTGCAAAAATATCTATTACTTATATTGTAAAAATACCCAATGCAAAATTTACTAATTACGGAAAAACCAAAGAAGGTTACCATTTACGTTTTTGGTATATAACGCCAGCTGTTTACAATAATGACTGGCAATTGATGAGTAATTTAAATATTGATGATTTATACGAAAGTGGTACAGACTTCACTATTGAGATTAACATCCCAAAAGAATATGTTTTAGAAAGCAATTTATATCAATATAAAACAGAAAAAGAAAACCTTATTAGTTACTATTTAGTTGGAAAAAACAAAACTGACATCATTTTAGGAATCAATAAAAGCAAGCAGTTAAAAACTTTTAAAACTAAAAAAACTACCGTTTATTCAGATGTATTTGATGATGATATTGGCCATAAAACAGCCATCGATATTCTAAATAGAGAATTGTTTTTTATTGAAAAATATTTAGGGAAATATCCTCATAAAGAAATATATATTGATAAAATTACACAAACTAAGAATCCAGTTTATGGCTTAAATCAATTGCCCAATTTTTTAAGTCCTTTTTCGGATACTTTTAAATGGGATGTGACTATGTTTAAGGCGTTAAGTAAAAAATATATAGAAAATACTTTACTCCTGAATAAGAGGAAAGATTATTGGTTTTTAGATGGCCTACAAAACTATTTAATGCTAGAGTATATTCAAGAATTTTACCCTAACACAAAATTACTGGGTAATCTATCTGACAAATGGTTTATAAAAAATTTCCATATTTCTAAACAAGGTTTTAATGATAAATACCCGATAGTCTATCAATTTATATCAAGAAAATTTTTAGATCAAGCACTTGTAACATCAGCAGATTCTTTATCAAACTTTAACAGAAAAATCGCCAACAAATATAAAGCCGGATTAGGTTTTAGGTATTTAAAGGGTTTTTTAGGGGACAGTATATTAAACAGTAGTATTAAAGAATTTTATCAAAAAAATGAAACAAAAATAATTTCTAGTTCAGAATTTCAAAAAATTTTGTCATCAAAAACGGATAAAGATATCGATTGGTTTTTTAATGATTATATTAAAACAAACAAAAAAATTGACTATACAATTGATCATGTAAACACAAAGGATGACAGTTTAGAGATTACCATTAAAAATAAAAGAAACATTACAACTCCTGTTTTATTATATGGTCTAAAAGACAAAGAAATTAAGTTTAAAAAATGGTTTACAAATATTGAAACTTCTAAAACAGTTACAATACCAAAACAAGATTTTAACAAGGTTTCTTTAAATTACGAAAATATCTATCCAGAGTTAAATACATTAGACAATTGGAAAAGTTTAGAAAATAAAATTTTTAATAAACCTTTAAAACTAACTTTAGTAAAAGACATACAAGATCCATATTATACTCAAATATTTTATCAACCAGAAGTTAATTATAATTTTTATAACGGCATTGTCTTGGGAGTAAAACTTCACAACAGGCCTTTAATAAAAAGAAATCTTGAGTTTAAAATCGCACCTTCATATGCCGTAAAAAGTACTTCTGTAATTGGTAATTTTTCTGTTTTATATAATCAATATTTAGAAAAAACTAAAATCTACAAAATTATGTACGGAGTTTTTGGACAGACCCTAGATTATGCCCCAAACTTATCTTACACCTCCTTTGTACCTTTTGCTAATATTATTTTTAAAAGAAAGTCTTTAAGAGATGCAACTACAGAATCTATAAGAGCAAAATTGGTTCATATAGATAAAGAAGTAGCAGCTACAGCTATTAGAACGGATCAAGATAAATACAATGTTTTTAGTGTAAGTTACAATTATATAAATCCTGATATTATAAAAGAATTTAGATATAACTTTAGTTTAGAAGTTGCTGAAAAATTCTCTAAAGCTGCAGTTGACATTAGATTTAGGTCTTTATCAACTTCAGATACACAATTAGATTTTAGGTTTTTTGCAGGTGCTTTTTTAAATAATAAAACTGAAGGAGATTATTTTAGTTTTGGATTGGATAGAGCGAATGATTATTTATTTCAACTTAATTATTTTGGAAGATCAGAAGACACTGGTTTTTTTAGTCAACAATATATCACTGCTGAAGGAGGGTTTAAATCTGTCTTACCAACAAGATTCGCAAATCAATATATGTTCGCATTCAATTCTAGTTTTGGTTTATGGAAATGGATGGAATTTTATAATGATGTTGCTTTTTTAAAAAATAAAAATAATCCTATTTATTTTGGATATAATAATGGAATTCGCTTTAACTTTGTTCATAACATATTAGAAGTGTATTTTCCTTTATACTCAAATAACGGATGGGAAATATCTCAAAAAGGATATCCTCAAAGAATTAGATTTACATTAACTGCCGATGTAAATTCGATTTATAATTTCTTTAAAAGGGGATTTTTATAAAATTCAAACAGAATCAAATATTTTGTGTAATCTTCAACGAAATAGTTTTTTTACACACTTTCTTTAACATATTCTCAGGTAAATAAGGTATTTTTAAATATCAATTAAAAAAACTATCTTTACACCAGTCTAAAACCTTATAAAAATGCTACAAGAAACGATCCCTTTAAATACTCAAGAAATTACATTTAATGATTTTAAAAGAGAAGTTTTAAATGACTACAGAATTGCTAAAATTAGTAGAGAGTGTAGTTTATTAGGTAGAAGAGAAGTGTTAACTGGTAAAGCTAAGTTTGGGATTTTTGGTGACGGAAAAGAAGTACCTCAATTGGCGATGGCAAAAGCTTTTAAACTTGGTGATTTTAGATCGGGTTATTATAGAGATCAAACTTTTATGATGGCTATTGGTGAATTAACTTCCCAACAATTTTTTGCTGCATTGTATGCACATCCAGATATTAAAGCAGATCCAATGTCTGCAGGAAGACAAATGGGTGGCCATTTTGCAACGCACAGTTTACATGAAGATGGAAATTGGAAAAACTTAACTGAACAATATAATTCTAGCTCAGACATCTCTCCTACTGCTGGTCAAATGCCACGTCTATTAGGTTTAGCACAAGCATCTAAAATCTATAGAAATGAAAAAAGCGTACAACATAAATCTAATTTTTCTATTAATGGAAATGAAGTTGCATGGGGTACAATTGGAAACGCAAGTACAAGTGAAGGTTTATTTTTTGAAACCATAAATGCTGCAGGTGTTCTACAAGTTCCAATGGTAATGAGTGTTTGGGATGATGAATATGGGATTTCGGTACACGCTAAACATCAAACAACAAAAGAAAGTATTTCTGAAATTTTAAAAGGGTTTCAAAGAGATAATGAAAAAGATGGTTATGAAATTTTTGTTCTAAATGGCTGGGATTACGTTCAATTAGTTGATATCTATCAAAAAGCAGCAAAGATTGCAAGAGAAGAACATGTACCCGTTTTGATTCACGTAAAAGAATTAACCCAACCACAAGGTCATTCTACATCTGGTTCTCACGAAAGATATAAAGATAAAGAAAGATTACAATGGGAAATTGACCATGATTGCATTACCAAAATGCGAAAATGGATTTTAGAATTTCAACTAGAAACGGAAACTGGCGATATCTTACGATTTGTAGATACTGAAGAAGAGTTAATTATAATTGAAAAAGAAGCAAAGAAAGAAGTTACAAGTGCAAAAAGAAATGCCTGGAATGCTTATCAAAATGATATAAAAACAGAACTTTCTAATGCTGCAGAAATATTAGAAAACATTGCAAATAAAAGTGAAAATGGCACTTTTATACATAAATACAAGAAAGACTTATTAGCAATATCAGAACCTTCTAGAAAAGATATTTTATCAACTTTAAGGAAATGTTTGCGCTATTTAAAGGATGAGCATTTTGCAGAAAAAATTGTATTGCAAAATTTCATAAAATCTTCTCTTAAAGATGCTTATCAAAAATACTCCACACATTTAACTAGTGAAACTGATTTAGGCGCTATAAATATAGAAGAAAAGAAACCATTATATTCTCAAGAGAAAAAATTGGTTGATGCTAGAATTATCATGAGAGATAATTTTGATGCAATTCTAAAAAAACATGATGATGTTGTAATTTTTGGTGAAGATGCTGGTTTTATTGGCGATGTGAATCAAGGTTTAGAAGGTCTTCAAGAAAAGTATGGAGATATCAGAATTTCTGACACAGGTATTAGAGAAGCGACCATTATTGGCCAAGGAATAGGGCTCGCGATGAGAGGCTTAAGACCTATTGCAGAAATCCAGTATTTAGACTACTTATTGTATGCACTTCAAATATTGAGTGATGATTTGGCTACTTTACGCTACAGAACTTTCGGTAAACAAAAAGCACCCTTAATTATAAGAACTAGAGGACATCGATTAGAAGGAATTTGGCATGCTGGTTCACCTATGGCTGGAATTATAAATAATTTAAGAGGAATTCATGTTTTAGTTCCCAGAAATATGACAAAAGCTGCTGGGTTTTATAATACCTTGTTAGAAGGAGATGATCCTGCTTTGGTGATAGAATGTTTAAATGGATATCGTTTAAAAGAAGAGTTACCTTTAAATTTAGGTGACTTCAAAATTCCTATCGGAGTTGTAGAAACAATCAAAAACGGAACAGATATTACTGTTGTTTCTTACGGATCTACTTTACGCGTGGTGGAAGAAGCTGCAAAAGAATTAAATCAGGTTGGTATTGATATCGAAATTATTGATGCTCAAAGTTTATTGCCTTTTGATTTAAATCATGATTGTGTAAAAAGTTTAGCAAAAACAAACAAACTATTAGTTGTTGATGAGGATGTTCCTGGAGGAGCTTCTGCTTATCTTTTACAAGAGATTTTAGAAAATCAAAATGGCTATCAACATTTAGACAGTAAACCTTCAACATTAACTGCTAAAGACCATAGAACTGCTTATGGCACAGATGGAGATTATTTTTCTAAACCATCAGCTGAAGATATCTTTGAGAAAATATATGAGATTATGCATGAAGAAAATCCTGCTAAATTTAAGAGTTTATATTAATCTATCATCTTTAATAAAATATAAAAAGCTCAAACAATATGTTTGAGCTTTTTATATTTATATCACAATCTACAAGTTTAATAATATCTTTTTATTAATTTAGAAGCATGAAATAAAAAACTACTCATGAAAAAACTTTTACTATTTTCAATAATCTTATTATTCACAACCTCTATTGAAATAAATGCACAAAGAAAAAAATCAAAAGATAAAAAGATAGAACAAACAGCAGTAGTTCCTAAAAAAAGTAAAATTCTAAAATATTCGGATTTTGTAACTTCAAAAACAAAAACGGATGAAGGGCTTTTTAAAGTTCATGAAACCAATAATAAATTTATTTATGAAATTCCTACATCCTTTTTAGGAAAAGAAATGCTATTAGTTACAAGACTCAAAGAACTTCCTGCAGGATTAGGAGGAGGGTATGTAAATGCAGGATCAAAAATTAATACGCAGGTTATTGTTTGGGAACAATTTAAAAACAAAGTACTATTAAAAGTAAAATCATACAATGCGATTGCAAACGATTCTTTGCCAATTTACAAATCTGTAGTAGCAAATAATTTAGAACCCATAATTTATGCTTTTGAAATTAAAACACAAAACATAGATTCTACGTCAGTTTTAATCGATGTAACAAAATTATTTTCTACAGATGTAAAAGCAATTACAGCGCTCCCAGGAAGATATAGAAAACAGTATAAAGTAAAAAAATTAGATGCTACAAGAAGTTTCATCAACAATATAAAGAGTTACCCAAAGAATATAGAGGTAGTTCAAGATTTTACCTTTGATGCAGATGCACCACCAAGTAATTCCAAAACTAATACAATTACTTTACGTATAAATCAATCTATGATTTTATTACCAGAGAATAAAATGATGCCTAGAATTTACGACAAAAGAGTGGGGTATTTTTCGATAGGAAATGTAGATTATAGCTCTGAAGCTTTAAAAGCAGATAACAAAAGATATATTAAACGCTGGCGATTAGAACCTAAAGACATCAATGCTTACAATCGTGGAGAGTTGGTTGAACCGATAAAACCAATTGTGTATTATTTAGATCCTGCAACTCCTGATAAATTAAAAAAATATATCAAACAAGGTGTAGATGATTGGCAAAAGGTTTTTGAAACTGCTGGTTTTAAAAATGCGATTATGGCAAAATATCCTCCTACAAAAGAAGAGGATCCAGAATTTAGTATGGAAGATGCTCGGTATTCATCAATAAGATATGTTGCAAGCACAACTAGAAACGCAACTGGACCTAGTGTTTCTGACCCAAGAACTGGAGAAATAATTGAGAGCGATATTATTTGGTATCACAATCATTTACGCTCCTATAGAAACAGGTATTTGCTAGAAACCGGAGCTGCAAATCCATCAGCCAGAACATTAGAAACTCCTGCAGAAGAAATTGGAGAAATGATGCGAATGGTCATTTCTCATGAAGTTGGTCATGCATTAGGTTTACCTCATAACATGGCTGCAAGTTATGCGTATGCTGTAGATTCTTTACGCTCTGGAAAATTTACTCAGAAATTCGGCATTGCAGCAACCATTATGGATTATGCACGATTCAATTATATTGCACAACCAGGTGATGAAAACATA
>JBNMNZ010000084.1:0-6684 GCA_051276605.1 Polaribacter sp.
AATCCTTTTTTGAAGAAATAAAAAAAATACATTGAAAAACCAGACCTTGTTAAACCAAAATTAAAAACAAATGAACAATAAAAAAGGAACACACAAAATGAAAAACAACATCAAAACTCAATAAGTACATATATATATTGTGTAAAAAATTGTTTTCTAATATCTTTGCATGCTCAAAATAGAATACATTAAATGATTAAAATTATTTTACCTGACGGAACTATTAAGGAGTTTGCGATAAACAGCACTCCAATGGATGTTGCAAAAAGCATTAGTGAAGGGTTTGCTAGAAACGTAATATCTGCAAATTTTAACGATACAACAGTTGAAACCACTACTCCATTAACTGCTGATGGTTCATTAATTTTATATACTTTTAATGACGATGGAGGCAAAAAAGCCTTTTGGCATTCTTCTGCACACGTTTTAGCAGAAGTTATTTTAAGTTTTTACCCAAAAGCAAAATTAACTATTGGGCCTGCGATTGATAATGGTTTTTATTATGATGTAGATTTAGGTGAGGACGTAATTTCTGATAAAGATTTTAAACAATTAGAAACTAGATTTATAGAGATTGCTCGTGGAAAACATGAGTTCTCGATACGATCTGTTTCTAAAGCAGATGCACTGTCTTTATATATAGGAGAAAACAACCCATACAAAGTTGAGTTGATTGATAACTTAACGGATGGAGAAATTACTTTTTGTGACCATAGTAATTTTACGGATTTATGTAGAGGAGGACACATTCCAAATACTGGAATTATAAAAGCAATTAAAATAATGAGTGTTGCTGGCGCCTATTGGCGTGGCGACGAAAAAAATAAACAGTTAACCAGAGTTTACGGAATTAGTTTTCCGAAGCAGAAGTTATTGACAGAATATTTAGCTTTATTAGAAGAAGCTAAGAAACGTGATCACAGAAAACTTGGAAAAGAATTAGAGTTATTTACTTTTTCTCAAAAAGTTGGTGCTGGCTTACCTTTATGGTTGCCAAAAGGTGCTGCTTTGCGTAATCGCTTACAAGACTTCTTAAAGGTTGCTCAGAAGAAAGCGGGTTACGAAGAAGTAATGACACCTCATATTGGGTCGAAAGAACTATATGTTACTTCCGGACATTATGAAAAATATGGTGAAGATAGTTTTCAGACGATAAAAACGCCTAAGATGGATGAAGAGTTTTTATTGAAACCTATGAATTGTCCACACCACTGTGAAATTTACAACTTTAAACCTTACTCTTATAAAGATTTACCAAAACGCTTTGCGGAATTTGGAACGGTATATAGATATGAACAAAGTGGCGAACTACACGGATTAACTCGTGTGAGAGGTTTTACACAAGACGATGCGCATATTTTTTGTACGCCAGAACAATTAGATCAAGAATTTAAAGACGTAATCGACCTAGTATTATATGTCTTTGGTTCTTTAGGGTTTGAAGATTTTACAGCACAAGTTTCTATTAGAGATAAAAATACCCCAGATAAATATATAGGTGATGTTGAAACCTGGGAAATTGCTGAAAATGCAATTATAAGTGCTGCGACAGACAAAGGCTTAAATTTTGTGATTGAAGAAGGCGAAGCAGCCTTTTATGGTCCTAAATTAGACTTCATGGTAAAAGACGCTTTAGGCAGAAGTTGGCAACTTGGAACCATTCAAGTTGATTATAATTTACCAAAACGTTTCGATTTAACCTATAAAGGGGCAGATAATCAACTACACAGACCTGTAATGATTCATAGAGCGCCTTTTGGTTCTATGGAGCGCTTTATTGCAGTATTGCTGGAGCACACGGGAGGTAACTTCCCTCTTTGGTTGACTCCAGATCAAGTTATCTTATTGCCTATCAGTGATAAATATCAAAAATATTCAGAAAAAGTTTTAGAATCGTTAGAAAATTCCGAAATTCGCGCCCTAGTAGATAACCGAAATGAGAAAACTGGTCGTAAGATTAGAGATGCAGAAGTTAGTAAAACACCATTTATGGTTATTGTTGGTGAGAAAGAAGAGCAAGAAGGAACAGTTTCTGTAAGAAGACACGGTCAAGGAGATATAGGTACATTTACTGTTGAAGAATTTATTTCTTTAATTAAAGCAGAAGAAAGCAAAACATTGAAGAAATTTTAATTAATTTTGAATTTCATAAAAAAAGACAAAAGGTTGGAAAACAACCATAAGTTAATCTTAAAATTTATAAGTCATAGCAATACGTAGAAGCAGGTCGAGAAGGCCGTTAAGAGTAATCAAAGAAGATCAACATAGGATTAATGAAAAAATAAAATATGTTGACGAAGTTCGTCTTGTGGGCGATAATGTTGAAGTTGGTGTATATTCTTTAGATAAAGCTAAAGAATTATCGGTAGAACTGGAATTAGATTTGGTAGAGATTTCACCAAAAGCTAAACCGCCTGTTTGTAAAATTATTGATTACAAGAAATTCTTGTATGAGCAGAAGAAGCGTGAAAAATCTTTAAAGTCGAAAGCAACAAAAGTGACTATTAAAGAAATACGTTTTGGACCTCAAACAGATGAGCATGATTATGAATTTAAAAAGAAGCATGCACTTAAGTTTTTACAAGAAGGTGCTAAATTAAAAGCATTCGTATTCTTTAAAGGACGTTCTATTATTTTTAAAGAACAAGGACAAATTTTATTATTAAAATTAGCCCAAGAATTAGAAGAATTTGGTAAAGTAGAGCAACTACCAAAATTAGAAGGTAAACGTATGATTATGTTTATTGCTCCCAAAAAAGTAAAGTAATTATCACAAAACACCTGCAAGGTTTTTGAAAACCCAGCAGGATAAAAATCTTATAAGCAAGATAAAAACGAAGGAGAGATGCCTAAAATGAAAACCAAATCTAGCGCCAAAAAACGATTTAAAGTTACTGGTACTGGAAAAATCAAAAGAAAGCACGCGTTTAAAAGTCACATCTTAACAAAGAAGTCTAAAAAACGTAAATTAAAGTTAACTCATGACACTTTAGTACATAAAGCGGATAAGTCTAACATTATGCAACAATTAAGCTTGAAATAAGCTTAAAAGGGAATTTAATTATTAACCATGGAGTTAGGCCAAAAATAAAAAGTATTCTTAAATGAATCGCCTACTACAAAAAACATTGAAATTATGCCAAGATCAGTAAATTCAGTAGCCTCAAGAAAAAGAAGAAAGAAAATCTTGAAGGCAGCAAAAGGTTACTTTGGACGTAGAAAAAACGTTTACACAGTAGCAAAAAATGCGGTTGAAAAAGGTATGCTTTATGCATATAGAGACCGTAAAAACAATAAGAGAAACTTCCGTTCTTTATGGATTGTGCGTATTAACGCTGCAGCTCGTTTACATGGAATGTCTTACTCTCAGTTTATGGGAAAA
This sequence comes from Polaribacter sp., assembly GCA_051276605.1. Classification (GTDB taxonomy): domain Bacteria; phylum Bacteroidota; class Bacteroidia; order Flavobacteriales; family Flavobacteriaceae; genus Polaribacter. The sequence continues at coordinate 3,383 of JBNMNZ010000084.1, forward strand.
GTAAAAGCTAATCAAATCGAATTAAACCGTAAGGTTTTAGCAGATTTAGCTGTAAACAACCCAAACGCTTTTAAGGCAGTTGTAGAGAAAATTAAATAAATAATAATACTTGCTTATATTTAAGAACCCAAACTTTTTGTTTGGGTTTTTTTCATAAATTTACATTATCAAAAAATGCATACAGATGAAATCTAAAATATTATTTATCCTTTTTTTTATCACTTCGTTTTCTTCTTTCTCGCAAGAAGTTATAGAAGAAGATTACTCAATAAAAAGTCAATTTGATAAAATCTATAGAACCTCAACTACCTATCAAATTTATAAAGTTATTGGTAAAGAGAAATATCAAAAATTAAAATCTAATGTTTTAGATTCTTTAAAAAACTCTAAAAAGTTAATTTCTGAAAAAGAGAATTTATTAAAATCAGAAAGAGAAAACATACAAAAACTAAATACCTCTCTGAATAAAACTAAAATAGATTTAGAGGCTGCCCTACAAAAAGAAAACTCAATTTCTTTGTTTGGTGCGCAATTAAATAAAATTACTTACAACATAATTTTATGGTTTATCATTATTGCATTAGCCCTTTGTTTAATCTTCTTTGTTTTTAAATTCTCTAAAAGTAACGTGCTAACGAAAGAAGCTCAAGGAAATTTAAATGGTGTAGAGGCAGAATTTGATAATCATAAGAAAAAATCAATAGAACGAGAACAAAAATTACGTAGACAATTACAAGACGAAGTCAATAAACTTAGAAATATTTAGTCTTCTTAAAGATTCTTTATTCAAGACAAATAATACTGATTTATCAATATTATTTGTCTTTTTTTTATGATATAAGTTTAATCATAATTTACTGTTTTAATAATCTATTAGAAATTACAAACAAACTAGAACTACTTTCTTAAACAAGAGAATTTCCTCTTTATAATTTCAGTAAGCGCAGGTGACCATCTAGAGTATCTTATAACAGATTCTCTTTAGAGCCAAAAAAAGTATTTAACGAAAGGGCTAAAAAGCATACAGCTGTCTAATAAATAGATTTTTATGAAAATAAAAAATCTCCTTATAAATAGGGAGACTCATACCTATTTATAAGGAAGGGGAAATTTCATCATAAATAGGGATTGTGAGATATGTATGTCTTGTGTAGGTTTGAAGTATAATTATTTTCCTCATAATTACTAGATTTAGAGTATCTCTAAATTTTTATTTCAATAAAAGCGATAAAGAATTCCCCCGAACTCTATTATCGCTTTTAATTATTAAAACATAAAAAACCTCAAAACAATGTTTTGAGGTTTTTTATTTTAAATTTTATAATTAAGAAAACTATATTCCGTCTCCTAATCCTTTTAATTTTTGAGTGTTTTCAGCCAACATTAATTCGTCTATAATTTTCTGAATATCTCCATTTAAGATATTAGGTAAATCATATAATGACAAACCAATTCTATGATCTGTAACTCTCCCTTGTGCATAATTATAAGTTCTAATCTTCGCACTTCTATCTCCAGAAGAAACCATAGAACCACGTTTTAAAGCGTCTTCTGCATTCTTCTTTGCTAATTCCATATCATACAAACGAGAACGTAAAACTTTAAATGCTTTTTCTTTATTTTTATGTTGTGATTTTTGATCTTGACACTGAGCAACTAAACCAGAAGGTATATGTGTTAAACGAACTGCAGAATAGGTTGTATTTACAGATTGTCCTCCTGGACCAGAAGAACAGAAAAAATCGATTCTTACGTCTTTTGGATTGATTTCCACATCAAACTCTTCAGCTTCAGGAAACACCATACAAGTTGCTGCAGATGTATGTACACGACCTTGAGTTTCTGTTTGTGGAACTCTTTGCACACGATGCACACCAGCTTCAAACTTTAAAATTCCATAAACATCAGCTCCATTTACTTCAAACTGAATTTCTTTAAAACCACCATTTGTACCTTCAGAATAATCTACTGTAGAAACTTTCCAACCTTTACTTTCACAATATTTAGAATACATTCTAAATAAATCTCCGGCAAAAATACTTGCTTCATCTCCTCCAGTTCCTGCGCGTAATTCTACAACTGCATTTTTAGAATCTTCAGGATCTTTTGGTATTAATAAGAATCTTATTTCATCTTCTAATTGAGGAATCCTAGTATTAGCTTCATCTATCTCCATCTTCGCCATCTCGTTCATTTCTGCATCTGAACCATCTGCAAGAATCTCTTTTGCCTCTTCTATATTGTTCATTAAAGTTTGATACTCATCTCCTTTTTCAACTACACTTCCTAAGTCTTTATACTCTTTCATCAATTGCGCATAACGCTTCTGATCCATGATAATTTCTGGCTGAATAATTAAATCAGAAACCTCATCATAACGTTGCTTTACAATTCTTAATTTATCTAACATCTTCTACTCTTTTCTTGGATTGCGAATTTACAATTTTTATCGGAAAGTTAAATGTTTCGTTTTGAGTATATTTAAAGAAATGAAACTAACTAATTATAAAGTGTTTCAAATATATCTAAAGTTTTCAAATGATAATATGATATAAAACAGAAAATACAGAAACTAAGAACCCTTGATTTTTAAAAGGAAATCAGGTTTATTTAAATTATTAGGATGTTCATAGAACTTATAAATTTTGAAAATATATTTTTCGCTTTTTAATGAAATGATAAAACTTCTTGCTGAAACGTTTTTAACCCATCACCTAACTCAAAATGAAAACCTGTAGCATTTAATGCGCTTTCTATTGCGCTTATAGTAGCAATCATATCTTTTGTAGATACAGAACCCATATGACCTACTCTAAAATAAGTTGTTTTAAGTTCTGGTAATAATCCACCTGCTACAATAATATCGTTTGCTGCCATTTTAGCGCAAAACTCTCCTCCATTTACACCTTCAGGATAGTAGATCGCAGACAGCGTATTTGCAGCAACACTATTATTTATTGGTAGTAATTTTAACCCAAGACTACATATTGCTTTTCGAAATGCAGAAGCTATATTTTTATGCCGTTTTACTCTTTCTTCAATTCCTTCAGCAACAATAATCTCTAAACTTTTTTCAAGTGCAAAAATTAAATTTACTGGCGGTGTTCCAAAATAAGATGGCTTACCTTCTTCATAAGCTTTCATAACAGGAAGCCAGTTTTGCCAGTCGCAATAATAGTTAGAAACTACTGTTTTTCTCTGCTCCCAAACAGTCATTGCTCTTTTCGAAGCAACCAATAAAGCCAATCCTGGTGGTACACCAATTGCTTTTTGAGATGCTGTTAGTACAACATCTAAACCCC
>JBNMNZ010000085.1:0-6656 GCA_051276605.1 Polaribacter sp.
CCTAAGTGCTCTAATAGCATTGCTGCTGATAAAATTGATGCTAAAGGATTAGCGATGTCTTTTCCTTTTGCCTGTGGATAAGAACCGTGAATTGGTTCAAATAATGCGTTTTTTTCTCCAATTGAAGAAGAAGCTAACAAACCTATTGAACCAGCAAGAACACTAGCTTCATCTGAAAGAATATCTCCAAATAAATTTTCTGTTAAAATTACATCAAATTGTTTAGGCTTCAATATTAACTGCATTGCCGCAGTATTTACAAGCATAAAATCTAATGCTACATTTTTATATTCCTTGGCAATTTCTGTTACTGTTTTTCTCCACAAACGAGAGGTTTCTAAAACACTGGCTTGATCTACTAAGGTTACTTTCTTTCTTCTATCTTGTGCCGCTTTAAAAGCCAAGTGTGTGACTCTTGAAATTTCTTCAACAGTATAAGAACAACTATCAAAGGCTGCTTGTTTATCTTTACTTAATTTTTTGTCTCCGAAATAAATTCCACCAGTTAACTCTCTAAAAATGGCAATATCTGTACCTTGAACTACCTCTTTCTTTAGCGGAGAGTTTTTAATTAATTTTTCGTACGCTTTTACAGGCCTAACATTACAATACAAACCTAGCTCTTGACGCAAACGCAGTAAACCTTGTTCTGGTCTTATTTTTGCTGTTGGGTCATTATCATATTTTGGATCTCCAATTGCACCAAATAAAATAGCATCTGCCTTTTTACAAATTTCTATAGTAGCATCTGGCAAAGGAGTCCCTGTTGCTTCTATAGCACAAGCTCCCATTTGAGCTTCTTTATATAAAAAAACATGATTATACGTTTCTGCAACTGCCTCTAAAGCTTTCTTTGCTTGAGCAGTTACTTCCGGACCAATTCCATCTCCTGGAATTACAGCTATTGTTACTTTCATTTTAATTTTCTAATCTTTAAAAAATTTTCTATTATCAAAGGTAATTTAATCCTTTATTTAAGCGATTGCAATTTTAGAAGTTTTATCAACAACTTTCATAATTACATGTATGTCTTCGTCTTTTACTTCTTTTTGTCTATCCGCAGTTTCTAAGAAAGATTCGTATGCTACGTCTAACTGAACTTTAGTTAATTCATACCCTAATTTCTTAGCTCTGTATGCTAAAGCCGCTCTACCGCTTCTTGCTGTTAAAATAATAGCACTTTCTGTAACACCAACATCTTCTGGGTTCATAATTTCATAAGTTTCCCTATTTTTTATAACGCCATCTTGATGAATTCCAGAACTATGAGCAAACGCATTCGCACCAATAATTGCTTTGTTTGGCTGCACAGGCATTCCCATACTTTCACGAACTAAAATACTTGTATCGTACAATAATCTTGTATTGATACTTGTTTCTAAATTTAAATAGGGGTGCTGCTTTAACACCATTACAACTTCTTCTAAAGCTGTATTTCCTGCACGTTCTCCAATTCCGTTTATAGTACATTCTATTTGACGCGCTCCATTAATAACTCCTGCAATAGAATTTGCAGTTGCCATCCCTAAATCATTATGACAATGACAAGAAAGAATTACGTTTTCAATTCCTTTTACATTTTCACGTAAATATTTCATTTTAGCACCATACTCTTCTGGCAAACAATACCCTGTTGTATCAGGAATATTTAATACAGTTGCACCTGCTTTAATAACTTCTTCACAAACTCTTGCTAAAAACTCATTATCTGTTCTTCCTGCATCTTCGGCATAAAACTCTACATCTTCTACAAAAGATTTTGAATATGAAACTGCCTTAATAGCTCTTTCAATTACTTTTTCTCTGGTTGAATTAAATTTGAACTTTATATGAGAATCACTAGTTCCTATACCTGTATGTATTCTTGGATGTTTTGCAAATTTTAATGCTTCTGCAGCAACTTTAATATCATTTTCAACAGCTCTTGTTAAACCACAAACTGTTGCGTTTTTTACTATTTTGGCAATTTCAAAAACAGAATTAAAATCTCCTGGACTTGAAACCGGAAAACCAGCCTCAATCACGTTTACACCAAGTAAATCTAATCTTTCTGCTATTACCAATTTTTGCTGAGTATCTAACTTACAACCAGGAACTTGCTCTCCATCTCTTAATGTTGTGTCAAAAATTTGTACCTTATTATCTTGCATAATTTTGTAAAGATTATCTTTGTATTTAATCAAATGTATATATTGCATTCTCAATAGATATTTCTACGATCTAGCTCACACGATTCCTAATGCATTTATTAAAAATATAACTATTTAATTAACAGTAACTTATGAGTAAAGTTGTTACATTAGCCAATCAACAAAATGATGCTCTTTTTGTCCTTATTAAGTCTTTAACAAAGTCCGAAAAGAGACAATTTAATTTATATGTTGGTCGATTAGATGGTAATGTAGACGCAAAGTTTTTCTCGCTTTTTAAATTTTTAGAAAAATTAAAAATATATGATGAAAAAGTTATTATTAGAAGTGGTATTGTTACCAAACAACAACTTTCTAATTTAAAAGCCCATTTATACAAACAGATATTAATTAGTCTCCGTTTAAATCCCGCTCATAAAAATATTAGAATTCAAATTAGAGAGCAATTAGATTTTGCAACCGTTTTATATCAAAAAGGATTATACAAGCAAAGTTTAAAGTTGCTGGATAAGGCTAAAAACTTAGCCCTAGAAAATGAAGAAAAAAACATTGCTTACGAAATTGTAGAACTCGAAAAAGTAATTGAAACACAATACATAACCAGAAGTTTAAGTAATAGAGCAGACCAGCTTTCAATTCAAGCAAAAACGTTAAGTCAGCAAAATGTAATTGCGAGTAAATTATCAAATTTATCTCTACAACTATATAGTCATTTATTGCAAAATGGCTATGTAAAAAACAATGAAGAGCTAGAGTTTATAAACGGGTATTTTTACAGTAAACTTCCAAAATACGACTTTGATACCTTTGGTTTTAGAGAAAAATTATGGTTGTATAAATCTCACTTATGGTTTAGTTTTTTATGTCAAGATTTTTTATATAGCTACAAATATGCTAGAAAATGGGTGGATTTATTTAAAGAAGACAAAAAGTATATTTCTTTACATCCTGTTTTTTATTTAAAAGGAAAAAACTATTTATTAGAAGCTTCCTTTTTTGTCCAAAAAAAAGCAACTTTTAAAAGAGAATTGGCTTATTTTGAAGAAGAAGTTGAGCAAAAAATTATTCCTTTAAATACAAACACCGAACTTTTAATTTTCGAATACTTATATGCCAATAAATTACACTTACACTTCTTAGAGGCAACCTTTTCTGAAGGTGAATATTTAGTTGAAATCATTAACCAAAAAATCGAAAATTACGGAAACAGATTAGACAATCATTACATCGTTTTACTCTATTATAAGATTGCTTGTTTGTATTTTGGAATGGGGAAAAATGAACTTTGTATCGAATATTTACAAAAGATTATAAAATCTAAAAACTTAAGTTCCGCAGGAGATTTACAATGCTTTGCAAGGGTTTTAAATTTGATTGCTCATTATGAATGTGGCTTAGATTACGATTTAGAAAGACAATTTGTTGATACTTATAAGTTTTTACTAAAAATGGAAAACCTACAAGAAGTGCAAAAAGTATTTTTAACTTCTATTAGAGATTTAAGTGATGTTTTTCCTCATGAAATAAAAAATGAGTTTAAAAAAATTCATACTAAGTTAAAAAAGTACGAAAATCATCCTTATGAAAAAAGAGCCTTCTTGTATTTAGATATTTTATCATGGTTAGAAAGTAAAATACAAAATAAACCTATTGCTGAAATAATTAAAGAAAAAATAAAAAATAAGAGTAAAAGGTGATAATTTTTGCTCTAATCATTTATTTTTTTACGAAAACCACATTAATCAAGCATAATTACAAATAAAACTCCACTAAAACCTATCAACATAAATAATACCTCTATTTTTGCCAAGTGATTTATTCGAAAGCAAATATAAGTTCTTCTAAAACTACTTCTGTAGTTTGTATTTCTATGAACACGATCATTCGCACAACAACAAATACTACGACTACCCTTTAAGGGTTCTACTATATACATATTGTCTAGGTTATCTATTTTTTCGCAAAACGAAACAAAAATTATAAAAAACAATTACACAATCTATTTATCAGAAAAAGATGAAAGTATTAAAATTTGGAGGCTCCTCTGTAGCAAACTCAGAAAATATTAAAAAAGTTTTAGACATCGTCTTTAACACCTCAAAAAACAGCAAAGTCGCAGTTGTAGTTTCTGCATTCGGGAAAACCACGGACAAACTATTAATTGGTGCAAATGAAGCTTTAGAAGATATTACCGCTGCTAAAGAGGTTTTAGAAACGATTAAAGAATTACATTATCAAGTTATTGATGATTTAATTTCTACCAGTAAAACAGACGTTCATAAAGAAGTTACTTTTTTGTTTGATAGATTATTGTCTATTTATGAAGGTGTTTTTTTATTGCAAGAATTATCTGACAAAACCATCGCAAAAGTTTCTAGTTTTGGCGAAAGGCTTTCTTCCTTTATAATTGCAAATGCAGCAAAAGAATTGTTTGATGCAGCTCATAAAGAAAGTATCCATTTAGTAGTTACAAATAATGAGTATTTAAATGCGCAAGTAAATTTTAAACTCACCAATAAAAATATTACTTCATTTTTTAAAGAAAACAAACATCAAGTTACTATTTTAGGAGGATTTATTTCTGCTAATATTGATAAAGAAACGACAACATTAGGTAGAGGTGGTTCCGATTTTTCTGCCTCCATTTATGCTGCGGCTTTAAATGCAGATGAATTACAAATATGGACAGACGTTAGCGGTCTGTTTACAGCAAATCCTAGCGTTGTAAAACAAGCGTATCCAATCTCAGAGATCTCTTATGAAGAAGCCATGGAATTGTCTCATTTCGGCGCAAAAGTTTTGTACCCTCCAACCATTCAACCTGCTTTAAGAAAAGGAATCCCTATCAGAATTAAAAATACATTTGAGCCAGAGAGCGTTGGAACCTTAATTTGTAGCAATCCTAAAAATAGTGATGAAGTTAAAGGAATTTCGCATATAGAAAATATTAGCTTAATTACGCTAGAAGGCGGAGGAATGATTGGTATTCCAGGTTTCTCTAAACGTTTATTTGAAACACTTTCGCAACAAAAAATTAATGTTGTTTTTATAACACAAGCTTCATCAGAACATTCAATTTGTGTAGGTGTTTATGAAAATGATGCTAAAAAAGCGAAAGAACTTTTAGATGAAACTTTTAGCATAGAAATAGATAGAAAAAAAATAAAACCAATTCTTATAGAAAATGATTTGGCAATTATTGCGGTTGTTGGTGAGAGCATGAAAAACCACCAAGGTTTAAGCGGACAAATGTTTAGCGCATTAGGAAGAAATAATGTAAATATTAGGGCAATTGCACAAGGTTCATCAGAAAAAAACATTTCTGCTGTCATCAATAAATACAATGCGAAAAAAGCTTTAAACATTTTGCATGAGCAGTTTTTTGAAGAAAGAACAAAACAGCTAAACTTATTTGTAACTGGTGTAGGAAATGTTGGTGAGCGCTTTTTAGCACAGTTACATCAACAAAAGAAATTTTTAAAAGAGAACTTAAAATTAAACATTCGAGTTATCGGAATTGCTAATTCTAGAAAAATGTTTTTTGACAATAGTGGTATTGACCTAAAAAACTGGAAAAAAAACCTAGAGAATGGAGAACCAACAACTTTAGATAGCTTTCGTAAAAAAGTAAAAGAATCGAATCACAGAAACAGTGTTTTTATCGATAATACAGCAAATCAGCAGGTTTCTGAAGTGTATGAAAAATATCTATGTGAAAGTATTTCTGTCGTAACTTGTAACAAAATTGCGTGTGCTTCTAGCTTTGATAATTACAAAAATTTAAAAGAAGTTTCAAGAAAATACAATGCTTCCTTTTTGTTTGAAACAAATGTTGGTGCAGGTTTACCAATTATAGACACGCTGAAAAATTTAATAAATTCTGGAGATCGAGTTCATAAAATTCAGGCAGTTTTATCTGGAAGCTTAAACTTTGTTTTTAATAATTTTGATGAAAATTCAACTTTTCATGATGTGGTTGCTGCGGCTCAAAAAGAAGGGTACACAGAACCAGATCCAAAAATTGATTTAAGCGGAGTTGACGTTGCCAGAAAAATTTTAATTTTGGCGAGAGAAAGTGGTTATAAATTAGAATTAGAAGACATCTCTAACAATTCTTTTTTACCTGAAGACAGTTTAAAAACTACAAATAATAATGATTTTTATGCTTCACTAACAAAAAATGAAGCTCATTTTCAAAACATATATAAAGAAGCAAATCTTAAAGATTGTCGTTTAAAATATGTCGCAGAATTTATTGATGGTAAAGCGAATGTTGGCTTGCAACACATTGCTGCCGATCACCCTTTTTATAATTTAGAAGGAAGTGATAATATTGTGTTATTTTTCACAAATAGATATCCAGAAAATCCTTTAATCATAAAAGGTGCGGGTGCGGGTGCAGATGTAACTGCTTCTGGTATCTTTGCGGATGTAATTAGAATTGCTAATAAATAAAAAAGCATTCAGTTTATGATATTCAATTGGCAATTATTTGCAATCTGAATA
>JBNMNZ010000086.1:0-6634 GCA_051276605.1 Polaribacter sp.
CACATATTAGAGCAATCTGGTAAATTATTTGTTCCGAATTCACGCACAAAAAGTTGATACAAAAATGCAGCTTCATTACTGGTTCTACCGGATGTGTAAAAAACAGCTTCATCAGCAGATTTTAGTGCATTTAACTCATCAGCAATTAAATGAAAAGCTTTGCCCCACGAAATTTCTTCGTAATGTGTTTTTTCTTCTGCCAAATACATTGGATGTGTAATTCGTCCGCTTTTACCAATTTCATAATCAGAAAGTTTTGCTAATTCATCTACAGAATGTGTCGCGAAAAATAAAGGAGAAACTTTGTTTTTAGTAGCTTCTTCAGCAACTGCTTTTGCACCATTTTCACAATATTCAGCTAAAAAAGCTCTTTTTTCATCAGGATCTGGCCATGCACAACCCGGACAATCAAAACCATCTTTTTGATTAATATTTTTTAATAAACTAATTCCTTTTACAATGCCAACTTCATTTTTTATATGCGTTAATGCAGATACAATTGCTTTTACACCAACGGAAGTTTCAGGAACTTTCGTTAACTGAATTCCCGTTAATTTCTCCGGTGGTTGTGCTGTTATTTTTTTAGACATTTTCTAAATTATTTAGATAATTTGGGTTGGAATAAATTGTCATTTTTTGATCTCTTGTAAAACCAATTAAACAAATTCCGAATTCTTTTGCAAAATCTACGGCTAAAGAAGAACAGGCAGAAACTGCAATTATAATCGGTATTTTAGCAATAAAAGCTTTGCTTACAATTTCATAAGAAACACGACCACTAACTAATAAAAAATTAGCTTTTTTTAAATTGTTTTTGTGCAGTAAATCACCTACCGTTTTATCAACAGCATTATGTCTTCCAAGGTCTTCTTTGATGGTTAGTAATTCTTGATTCTTATCAAATATTGCTGCTGCATGACTCCCTCCAGATTTTTTAAATGTTTTTTGAAAAGTTGTCATTTCTAATTGCATTTTAAATAAGTTTTCTGATGAAAAAAATGTGCTTTCAAGTTTATCTCCAGTAACTTTTAAATCTTTTAATTCTTGTTTACCACAAATACCACAAGAAGAAACTGATAATAGTGTGCGCTTGTTTAAATATCCTTTCCCTAAATCTTCTTTAGAAATCGTAATATTTATTATTGATGCAATTTTAGATTCTTCTTTAATTATTTCGAAAACTAAAGGTGATTTTTTTTTGTAAATATCCTCAGCGAAAAGTAACCCTCTAATTAACTCAATGTCATCATTTGGGGTTCTCATAACGACAGTATAAGACTCCTTATTAATGTTAATTTGAAGAGGGGCTTCAATCACTAAAAAATCATTCACTTCCTGATATTTTTTTAGTGATATTTTTAAACCTTGATATTTTATAGTTTGCATAAAAAAAGGAAAGAAATGTTTTCTTTACAAACTTAATGAAAAACGGTAGCATAAAAAAAGTCTTGAATTAATTCAAGACTTTTTAACATGTTTTAAGCCCCTAAAAATAAAACACGGGAATATAGTATTCAAATATAAATAAAATTTATTATAAGCGTAAAGTAATTAAAGGATTTTATTAAACATTTATTTTTTTAATATTTCGTGCAAATAATTGATTTTAAGTCATTTTGATTATCAGTTGTAAAGAATATGTAAGATGTTCCTCCGTCTTTTAAATTGGTTTCTTTTCTAATTTGTGCAACCGTTTTTGGGAAATTTCTTGTTGTAATATTTGCTTTTTTCTCGATTAAAATTTTCTTTAGTTTTTTCTTGTCGTAATTTAATACATTTTTAATTTTAAAACTCCTTCCGGGAAATGTAATTAATTTTTCTGAGGTATATAAATGTGAATGTTGATGTAATTTAAATACCTCTAATTGTTTTGATATTTGATGAAATCCACCCGATTTTAAAATGGCTGCATTTGGCTCATATAAATAGGAGAGGGGTTCAGAATAATTAGAAGTCGCTTCTTCCTTTAATTCGAAATCAAATCTTTGAGTGTCTTCTTTATGAATGTTGACTGTTTTTATTTGAATCTCTTTCTCGTAATTCTTTTCTAATAAAAAAAGGACTTCTTTTACTTCATTTTTAATAGCAACTACATGTATTTCTTTTACAAATTTTAATTCTAAAATAGCACTAGAAATATCTAATATTGGAGAGTTTTTTAATAAAATATGATTGGTTTTTGTAAATAAAAAATCAATATTTTCTGGGACATTTGGTAGGCAATCTTTTAATAAAAACACTTTTTCTTTTAGATCATTTCTTCTTGAAGGATCTATATAAATACAATCAAAATATGTGTCGGTATTTTTTAAAAATTCGATTCCATCACCAGAAATAATGGCGATATTTTTTACATTTAATTGTTGATAATTGTGTTTTACAATTGTTGATAAATCTTCGTTAATTTCACAATGAATTACATTTTTAGATTGCTTAGAAAAATAGAGACAATCCACTCCGAAACCACCAGTAATGTCAATTATAGAATTACCCGAAATCAATTTTGATTTGTAATTGGCCGTAATTTCTGACGAAGTTTGCTCAATACTTATTTTTGGTGGGTAATAAATGTTTTTAGTAGAAAACCAAGTTTGTAGTTTTTGTTCAGATTTTTGTTTTGCAACAATTTGATTTGCTAATTCTTGAATCGTTACGCTATCAAAAGGGCTGCCTTTTAAAATCAGTTTCGTGATGTTAGATTTTAAATTGTCAGTAATAAATTGCTGAACTATTGGATGTAATATAGCCGTATTCAAAGATTATTTAAATATCTTTTGTGATAGATTTTACAATTTTATTCTCAGATAAAAACTCTTTTAATATTACTTTTAACGCCGTGTATAAAGGAACAGCTGTAATCATTCCAACCACACCAAAAAGTAATCCACCCATAATAATAATTAAAAATATTTCTAGCGGATGAGATTTTGTTGTTTTAGAAAAAATAAGAGGCTGACTTGCAAAATTATCAACTAATTGTGCAATTAAATACCAAAATAGTATCCATAATGAAGTTGACAAAATCTCTGTTTGAAAGTCTAATCCAATATTACTTGTCATTGATAAAATAAACATTAAAATTGCCCCAATCATTGGCCCAACATAAGGAATTAGGTTTAATAATGCACATAAAAACGCGATAACGACTGCATTATGAATGTTAAAAGCAAGTAAGATGATTGTGTAGAAAATAAATAAAATTGTAATTTGAAATAGCAATCCTATAAAATATCTTGACAGTAAGTTATTAATGGTTTCTAACGATTTTGAGAACCTTCCTTCTGTTCCGTTCGGTATCATTGTCATTAAACCGTTTTTTAGTAATCGGCTATCTTTCATAAAAAAGAATGAGATAAACAATACTGAAAACAAACCAACACTTAATGATCCAACAGCACCTAAAACAGAGTTTAATAAGTTAGGAATCTCTTTAAATTGAGAAACAAAATCTACATTTTTTAATTCACTTAAAACATCAATTCCTTTTGATGAAAAGTAAGCTGTTGTTTGATTAAATATTTGCTGAACATTTTCCTGTAATTTATCAACTTCTAAAAGGGATAAACTTTTACCTTGTTCTAGAATTAATGGAATAAATAAAAACACTAAACCAGTTAATAAGCTTAACATTAAAAGCATGGTTGCTATTACTGCAAGTGTATTTGGTAGTTTTAGTTTTCTTCTTAAAAAAATAATGATAGGTCTTGCAATCAAAGACAAAATACCTGCAATAATTATGTAAACGATTACAGATTGAATAATGTACAAAAAGTAACCTAATAGTAAAATGCCCAGAACAATTCCTATGGCTCTTAAAATTCCGTTTGCTATTGTTTTTGAATTCATTATTTGTATCCTTTTACGGTTCCCATACTTAATTTATTTCCGCTTTTAAACGCATGACTCGTTGGTAATAAAGTGCCACTTTCTGTGAGTTTCCAATCTTCCCAGGTTGCAGGTGTCCCATTCATTTTCATACTTGGAACTGTCATTTTAAAACGTATAGGAAGATTATTAGCGTCTAAAACCCAAAGATACGAATCTCCAGGTGTTGAGCCACCAGTTGTATATTTTACTAAAAGAGCATCTTTACCATCTACTTTTTGAATACTTCTAATGGTTCCGTCGTCAAATAATTTATGTGGAGCAACTAACCAAAAAGAATCATTATTAAAAATATCCCATGCTTTTTTTACAATCGTAGAATCAGCATTTTTTTGTTTTTTATTATTGAAATAAATAGTGCTATTTTTCTTTTTCCTAGGGTGTAAATTCACACGAATTGTATCCCAAGAAACGTCTACAATATGTTTTTCTTTGTCCCATTTAAAATGTCTTCTACCACCAAAACTCCATTCTAAATAACGTGTTTTTTTATATGCTCCGTGATTAATTGCTTTTAAAATGTTATTTGCAAGTTGATCTGCTTTTGGGTTATAGGCTTTCACTTTACCCATATTTAACTCCATACCAAATAAAGAAAGTGTATGTTTTGTTGGTAGTTTTATTCCTGCTGCAGTATTTTTCCAATCAGACCAAGTTCCAGAAACCCCACCAATAGGAATTATACTTGTCCACATTTTAAAAGAAGTAGGAACATAGTTTTCGTCTAAAATCCAGAGATAAGAATCTCCAGGAGTTGAGCCACCAGAAGTGTAGGTAATAAGAAGTGCGTCTTTACCATTATAATTTACGATACTTCTTTCTGTACCAGCATCAAAAATCTTGTACGGAGCGATGAGCCAAAAAGAATCGTTGTTAAAAAAATCTCTTGCATTTTTAAGAATTTCGTTATTTTCTACTTTTAAATCATTTATAAATACCTCAGACTTTTCTGCTTGATTTGTATGTAAAAGCACGTTGTTTTTATCCCAAGATACTTCAACAATATTTTTTTGTTTGTACCATTTGTAAAAGTGCTTACCTCTAAAATTCCATTCTAAAATTTCGATATTTTCAAAAGCATCATTGTTTATGGCATTAAACATTTTAATAGCTAAAGCATCTGCTTCTTTTCCCTTTTTTCCTTCAGGTAAAGATTCGTTATTTGCAAAATAGTAAACTCCTAAAGCAATAATTAAAAGCAATAAAAGAATTCCAATAAATTTAAAAAATTTCTTCATTTTTTATAAATTTAAAAACCATCAGCTAAAATATCATTTTTTAAAAGAAGAAACTATTTGTTCTGCTCATAATAATTTAAAATATGTTGTGGAATTTCCATTTTTTGGGGTTTTCCTTCATCAGATATTGGGTATCCTGCTGCTTGTTTCATCGGAATTAGACCTGCCCAAACATCTAAATTATAGTCTTCTAGTTCATCAGCGACTCCAACATCTCTAACTTTTGCTGAAGCAGTTTCAATGGTCATTTCTACGACTAAAGTTCTCTCAAATTCTTCCTGATTTATGACACGAATTCCATCCCATCTCCCTTTCATCATATGTTCCATAAAGCAGAATAAAGCTTCGTTTTTTGCCGCTGTATCTTCAATTTTTTGAACAGAACCAAACAACGTCGCAGATCTATAATTTACAGAATGATGAAATCCAGAACGTGCCATTACCAAGGCATCCAAATGCATCACGGTCATACTCATTTCTTTGGCTTCCAAAAGAGAAGTTAGCATCCTATTCGCGTTCGAACCGTGCAAAATAATTTTGTTAGCATTTCGGCCATAAGCCATCGGAATTGTGATTGCTTTTCCTTCAAAAACATAGCCGACATAGCCAATAAAACCAGCATCTAAAATGGTGTTTATTTTCTCTACATCATAAACGCCTCTATTTGCACCTCTTTTAATTCTGTTTAATTTTGATTTTTTATATGTTGTCATTTTTATCTTTTTGATGGATGAATCGTTTTGTGTTTTTCAGTATTGAGTTTTATACTTGCTACATTTTTCGGTTTAAAAATTCTATTTGAAGATGAGGGATATTTCTTTATCATTTTTGATGTACGAATAGGTCGCTCAACAAAATTTCCTGAACAACTTGGGCATACATTTTTAAAAATTTCTAAAGCACAGGTTTTACAATACGTGCATTCAAAAGAGCAAATCATTGCTTCTTTTGATGTATTTGGCAGGTCTTTATTACAATGTTCGCAGTTGGGTCTAATTTTTAACATAAACTTTTTTTTGTTATTCAAAAATACTATATTTATGGACTCTAAAAATCGTCCAGATTTAAAATAGATAATAGTCCAGTTTATGTTTCCATATAAAACAAGTTTTAAATTTGATAGAAAAAGTAAACAAGCCTTGTATTTGCAGTTATCGAATCAATTAATAACATTAATTAAAGAGCGAAAATTAGTCCCTAAAACGAAATTACCTGGAAGTAGAACTTTATCTGAACTTTTAAATGTCCATAGAAAAACTGTGGTCGCATGTTATGAAGAGCTGCTTTTGCAAGGATGGGTAGAAAGTATTCCTAAAAAAGGAACATTTGTAAATGCAAATTTACCGAAATTAAATCAGCAGGAATTTCTTAAAAACAACAATAAAAAATCTTTAAATTCAATAGGTTTTCAATTTTATAAAGACACGTCTCTACAAAGGAAATCCCTTAATAATGAAGATGGTTTTATGGTGATAAATGATGGTATTTCAGATGCAAGATTAACACCAACG
>JBNMNZ010000087.1:0-6630 GCA_051276605.1 Polaribacter sp.
TTAATTGTGTAAAGATTAAAAAGAGAATTAATATTCTAAATTTCATTATTTATATTCCTTTAATTTTTATTTCTGATTGAAATGGTACGATCCAGATTTTATGATTGAAAGATACTTTTTGTTGATATAAATCTACCTTTTCATCAATAAACTTAGTGCTCAATCTACCGTTTAAAGCGACATAGCTCTCTGCAAAAACACCGACATTTTTATGTCCTTGTTTTGTGAAATGATCTCCTAAAAAATGTGCGTATTCCAAAATAAAATCAGGCTGATAGCTCATTTGTTTTTCTTGAAAAGAAGTTAAAAAATCAGTATTATTTACTCTAAAATACTTGCCTGTCTCTAGATCCATAATTTTAAAGTTGGTGCTACCTGCTTTTTCCATCAACATCACTCGCCACGAAAAACGATAGCCTTCCTCTGTCCAAAATAACTCTCCAGGATATAATAGATAACGCCAAGGTAGTAAAATTTGAATGGCAAAAAATACACTAAAAAGAGCTAGAAGTAGATTTCTTTTACCCTTCGAATAATTAAAATTCTGCACTAGTAAAAGCGTCTTTTTAGTTTTTAGAACATATCTTTTTAAGAAAAATATAATTTTATGATGAAGTGTTGCATCAAAGAAAATAAGTGCAGATACAATCATAATGTAAGGAAACATTCCAATAGGAAACAATACTCTTGTAAATACATGAAAGAACACCACGAATAAAAAAGCTACAAAACGAGTTCTCTTGTACAACAATAAAAAAGGAATGATCAAATCATACAACATCCCCGACCAACTCATCGCAAAATGAAACCAGTTTTGTTGCATTAGGTTTTCACCAATGAAAGGCAAATCGTATTTTGAGGGCAACCATATTTTTAGAGGCATTGCTCTAAACAACCAGTCTGAATTCAGTTTCACCAAACCCGCAGTTAAGTAAATAATAACTAACATTAACTTAATGCTGTCTATCGTCCATTTAGGAACTTGTTTGTACTGCTTTTTTCGAACATATGCATCCAAAGAAAAATAAGCATTTGCAGGTAAAAAAATCAACAAAAAACTAAGAATACTTATAAAGTAATAGTGATTTAAATAGGTTGTTTTATCCATGAATTCTATATACAGAAAGGATAAAAAAAAGGTAATAATTGCAAGTCTATATCTATAGCCAATAGCCACAAAAAGCGCAGATACGCCACAAATAATAAACAATAAGTAGGTGTAATTCCCGATGGGTTTAATACCACTAAACCCAAAGTAAGAAAAATGGAATTTGGGTGCTAAATATAATTTTTCTATCCAGCCATTTGCCCAAAAGCGAATGATACTTGCAAACATCATTAACCCAAAAAATAAACGAAATATTGCTAGAGGTGCAGCATTTGTTTGTTCTTTAAAGCTGTATTTTATTTTTTTTGTCAACATAAAAAAACCTGATTTTATTGATTTCTCAATAGAAAACAGGTATCTATTTAATTTATTTGTTATTATTAATCTCCATCTGCGTCAATATAATCGACACTCACATTTAAAGCCTGTAACATATCAACTTTCAACAATACAACTGCTTTTTGTAACTCGTCATAAGACATCGTCATCGCCGTATTATCAGTTTCTATTTGTACTGAAAAATTATTATTTAATCCCTCGATTTGCGTTCTTGCAATATCAAACTGGTTGGTAATACTAGTTGCAATATCTACTCTTTCAAGATTTATTAAATAACTTTTAAGACTAATGCCTTTTGTCGACGAAGCATGGTGCTTTCCTTCAAATAAATCTTTTACAGCTGCTAATGCTTCTAAAGATAATTCTTTAGAAATATCACTTTTAAAATATCCTTCTACTTTTTCTGGTAAAGGTGTCGCTGAAAAAATTCCTGCAGGAATTCCAAACTTATTTGCTCTTAACCCTTTTTCGTAGTAATATATATAATCATTTATAAATTTATTTACACTACTTGTCGCAGTGTTTTCTGTGCTTGTAACGAAAGAGTTTCTCTGTGCTTTAAAGTCTGAAACTACACTTGAAGTGATTGTACTCATTTGATTTAAAACAGTAGTAATGTAATTTCTATAATTGTCATTATTTTCTGCAGTGGTATATTTTTCTAAAATTGCAACATCTGTATCTGCAAGCCCGTGTAATAAATAGTCTATTGCAGGGAAACCCTGTGCGTCTTGATTATTTACACTGTTTAAATCGTAACTACCATTGGCAATGTTATCTTCTACATCTTGCACTGTTAATGGATAGATATTCATGTAAAATGAAAACTGAATTTCTTCTGCTTTTCCAATATTAAACATTTCTACATGTTGCCATGTTTTGTAGGCAGAAAGCCAAGAGCTTCTTAAAGCTTCTAAGTTCGTTTCATTTGGAGTTTCCGTAAACGTTTCTCCAACAGTTTTTAGTGCGCTCATTTTATCACTAAAGTCTTCGTAAGCAGGTATAATTATATTATCTGCAATATTTACCAAAAGAGCACTTCTATCAAAACTATCGTTTACGTCTGGTGCTATTTCTTCTGTTGATGAACAAGCATAAATTGTAATTATTGATACAAAAAGGAGTAAAAATCTTTTAAACATATATGATTTATAATTATTCTTAATGAGGCTTCAAAAATAGCAAAAAGCAAGCATTTTTGATTGCTTTTTGCTGATTTAATTATCGTAATTTTTTAATTAGCTGCTTGTGCAACTGTAAAACTAAACTTCGCTGCAATTGTATTAGACATTTCATCTAAAGTAGTCGCTGTTATACCCCAAAATCCAGTATCAGCTTGTAACGTATTCATAAAACCATCTACTTCTGCTTTTGTAAAATAAGAAGCATTTGAATTTGATTTTCTTGTAAATTGTAAACTGTATATAAAACCAATCCCTTCTGATAAATCATGAAAAGAATCTGGTCTGTTTGGTGATAAAGCCTCCTTACCTTGTTGTAAATAATAAACAGCTCTAATCGCAACAACTTCTGATATTTTCTCTCTTAAAATTTCTGCTTGTTCATCTCTTAAATTGTAGTCTTTTCCTACAATTGAAGCTCTACCCAATTTAAAAGCATTGTAGATTTCTTCTGCGATTCCTGCAAAATCTGCATCCCCTTCTACTCTACTTAAATATTTATTTAAGAAACTATCTCTGTTTAGTACAGGTGAAGAAATGTCTTCTTCGTTACCATATAAATAACCAAAAGCTTCATCCCATTTATGCTCCATCGTCGTGTAATCTTTTCCACTAGCTAATATGTCCGCATTATTATCAGCAACATTGGTTGCAGCATCTAAAACAGCGGGACTTAAATAGCCGTTTAAAATTTGATCCACCATTAAAGCACCAATCAATCCTTTATTAATTAATTGATTATATTCGATTCCTTTTGCATTTATATATCTAGTAGAACCTCCACCAGATTCTTGAATTTTACCAGCAATTCCAACAGAAGCATCTGTATCCCAATTAGGAAAAACATCATTTACTTGTGCGGCAATCCAAGAATCAAAATCTCCTTTTATGGCAGTCGCATCTGTGGTATTACTCGAATATAAATCTATCGAAGCAGCAACTTTACTTCTAATGCTTTTTGATGATGCATTTAAAGCTGCTTCAGAAAAATTATTTTCTCCTTCACTGTGTGAAAACTTTGCATTTAAAGAAGTCACTGTTTCAGAGGTGTTTTTAAGTGCTGATACAAATTCAGATCCCATTTTAATTCTTGTTGTTTGGCCCTCAAATTTCACAGAATTAACTCCATTTCTTTCAAATGTATAGGTTGCTGGTGCGACAGTTTCTATAATTTCTGTTTCTGTTTTATCGCATGAGATTATGGACGTGGCAATGGCAAAAGTTAAAAGTATTCTTTTCATTTTATTTAGATTAATTAAAAATAGTATTTTATTTTTCTGCAAATATACTACTCAATACTATTTCCACAAAGCTTATTTAGAATAAATTAATATAATAAATAAAATAAAACATAAGCACTTAATAACTAATACTTTATGGTTTAAATGGCTTTAAATAATATCCCTATTTCAAATAATAGGTAACATTTATGATCATAAAAGGGATGAAAAAAGAATACTTATTTCTGTTCTTCGGATTAAAAGGGAGCAAGATGTTGAAGTACGATACTTATTGCAAGGGGTATTTATTCAAAAATTAAAAGTAAAAAACGACGATGCCATCTCTTCTTAAAAGCGCATTTAAAATCCCCTTCATTTATAGTAGTAAACAAAAAAAACCGAACTATTCAGCTCGGTTTGTAATTTATAACAATCTATAAAAGCATTACATCATTGAAGCTGCAATCTTTTTGTAGGTTCCGTTTTCTAATAATACTCTAATTGCAGTAAAAGCAATAATCGTTTCGTCTATATCTTCTTGTGTATGTGTAGCCGTAGGTATTAATCTTAAAATAATTAATCCTTTTGGTATTACTGGATACACAACAATAGAACAAAATATACCGTGGTTTTCACGTAAATCATTAACCATGGCCATCGCTTCTGGAATATCACCTTTTAAAAATACTGGTGTAATACAAGTTTGTGTCGTTCCTAAATCGAAACCAGCAGAACGCAACCCAGATTGTAATGAATTTGTGTTTGCCCACAGTTTTTCTTTTAATTCAGGCATCGTACGCAACATATCCAAACGTTTTAACGCACCTTTTACCATTGCCATTGGTAACGATTTTGCAAACGTCTGAGAACGCATGTTGTATTGTAAATATTGAATTACATCTTTGTTACCAGCTAAAAAAGCACCGATACCAGCCATTGATTTTGCAAACGTTGCAAAATACACATCTATTTCGTCTTGCACTCCTTGTTCAAAACCAGTACCTCTACCGCCTTCTCCAAGGGTTCCAAATCCATGTGCATCATCTACTAACAGTCTAAAATTGTATTCTTTTTTAAATGCAATAATTTCTTTTAAACGACCTTGCTCTCCACGCATTCCAAAAACACCTTCGGAAATAACTAAAATTCCACCGCCTGTTTTTTCTGCCATTCTTTGAGCACGCTTGATATTTTTTTCGAAGCTCTCCATATCGTTATGACGATATACAAAGCGTTTACCAGAATGCAAACGAACACCATCTATAATACAGGCATGTGTATCCATGTCATAGACAATAATATCATTTTTAGTCACCAAAGCGTCTATTGCAGACATAATACCTTGGTATCCGAAATTTAATAAATAAGCATTTTCTTTATCAACAAATTCTGCACACTCTTTTTCTAATTGTTCGTGTATTGGTGTATGACCAGACATCATTCTTGCACCCATTGGATATGCCATTCCATGCTCCATTGCCGCTTCTCCATCAACCTTTAATACTTCTGGATGGTTTGCCAAACCTAAGTAATCGTTAATACTCCAAGTAACTACTTTTTTTCCATTAAAAGACATTCTATTAGAAATTGGGCCTTCTAGTTTAGGGAAAACATAATACCCTTCTGCCTGTTTTGCCCACTTTCCTAAAGGTCCTTTATCTTCTATTATTCTTTCAAATAAATCTTTCGTCATGCGCTCTATTTTATTTTTTATTTGTGCTACAAAGTAGCCTTTTTTTTACTATTTATCAAATTGTGAAGTATCACATACTGTTTAGAGGAAATTATTTTCTTTCATCCAAACATCGCTGTAAATTTTATTCATATACCGAGACCCATGGTCTGAGAATATTAAAACCACAAAACTATCTTCTGTAAACATGCCTTTTGCAGCATATTGTTTGGTTGCTTGCATTACGGCTCCACTAGTATACCCCGGAAACATTCCTTCTTTTTTTACAATATTT
This sequence comes from Polaribacter sp., assembly GCA_051276605.1. Taxonomy (GTDB): domain Bacteria; phylum Bacteroidota; class Bacteroidia; order Flavobacteriales; family Flavobacteriaceae; genus Polaribacter. Next base: position 5,816 of record JBNMNZ010000087.1, read on the forward strand.
CGGGCTTCTAAAGCCGCTTCTTTGTCTGTTACTTTCTCGTAAATATCAATGACATCAAAATTGGTTGCAGTCGGAATTAAGTTTTTACCCAAACCTTCGATTTTGTATGGCTTTACCTCTTTTAAATCGAGTTCTCCCGTTTCATGGTATTTTTTTAAGACTGAGCCAAAGGCATCTACGCCTAAAATTTTAATAGCTGGGTTTTGTTCTTTTAAGTATTTTCCTATACCAGAAATCGTACCTCCTGTGCCACTTGCTGCAACTAAATGCGTTATTTTTCTGTTGGATTGCTTCCAAAGCTCTGGTCCAGTAGTTCTATAATGTGCCTCTATATTTAGCTCATTAAAATACTGGTTGATGTACACAGAATTCTTTGTTTTTTTATGAATGGCTTTTGCGACTTCGTAATACGATCTTGGGTCTTCTGGTGGCACATTTGCCGGACAAATATGTACTTCTGCACCCATCGATTTTAGCAAATCTATTTTATCTGTAGAAGACTTATCACTCACCGCTAAAATACATTTATACCCTTTAACAATACTGATCATTGCTAAACTAAACCCTGTATTACCAGAAGTTGTTTCTACAATCGTAGCGCCCTTTTTAAGGATGCCCTTTTTTTCTGCATCTTGTACAATGTGTAATGCGATTCTATCTTTTGCGGAGTGCCCCGGATTAAAAGCTTCGAACTTTGCGTAATACGAACCGGGTAAGTTTTCAGTAATCTTATGCAACTTAATTAGTGGAGTGTCACCTACTAAATCTAAAATTGAATTGGTAATTCCTTTATTTCTAGTCATTGTATTACTGTT
>JBNMNZ010000088.1:0-6626 GCA_051276605.1 Polaribacter sp.
TACTTTGAAGAATTAAAAGAATTCGCATCCAAAGAAATAGATACTTTACAAGCGGATGTTTTTTATGTGTATCCAACTTTAAATTTAGACGAAGATGATCTGCGTTGGAATGTACCTGTAGATGATATTGAGCAGCAAGAAAAAGTTTTAAATAAAACAGTTTTATTTCAAGCTTCAGCCTTTGCAACTTCAGGTAAATTGTATGTTCCTTATTATAGACAAGCACATATACGATCATATAAAATGCTTGGAAACGGAGGGAAAGAGGCCTTGCTTTTAGCGTATTCTGATGTGAAAAAAGCCTTTGAAATTTATTTAAAAAATTACAATAAAGGCAGGCCAATTATTATTGCAAGTCACAGTCAAGGTTCTACACATACCAAGTTTTTGTTAAGAGATTTTTTTGATGATAAACCTTTGCAGAAACAATTAATTGCGGCGTATATTGTTGGTACAGTTTTAAAACCAGATTTATTTACAAACTTAAAACCAATGATAAAACCCAATGATACTGGAGGTTATGTTGGTTGGAATACATTTAAAAAAGGAAATTACCCAAAGGATAAGGATCTTTATAAAGGAAGTGTAACGACAAACCCTATTACTTGGGATGGTACTAAAATCACTGAATTATATCAACATAAAGGGTTTCTATATTCCAATAAAAAACTCTACAAAAGAGCTTTAAGGATAGAAATTACAGATGGATTAGTTTGGAGTACAACACCTAAGTTTCCAATGCGCTTTTTTATGTCTTTTATAAAAAGTTATCATGTTGGAGATATCAATCTTTTCTGGAAGGACATTAAAGAAAATGCAGAATTAAGAACGAATACTTGGTTAGCGGAAAATAACTAATGTAACAAACTCTTTTTTTAATCGTCTCAAAATAAAACACAATAACATGAAACGATTAACGACAATTCTTTTTGTATCTTTTATAGTAAGTGTATCTGCACAAGAGGAAGCTTTTAAAAAATTCTATAAAGTAAATAAAGACAAATCAACTTTTTCAATTAATTTATCAACGTCATTAGCCGGTTCTTTTTTAGATGATGAAGATGAAGAAGGTTTATCTACTTTAATCAAAAAATCTAGTAATTTTAAACTAATGGTTTTTGATAATGAAGATGATACAGTCTCTAGTGATTTTAAAAAATTTGCAAGAAAAAACAGATTAAAAACGTTGGCTCGTGTTAAAGATGACGGAGGTAAAGCCGAAATATTTTTTATTAAAAAAAATAAATACATCACTGAAATTATTATAAGAGCCAATAGCAATAATGATAAACTTGTTTTGTTTGGTTTAAAAACAAAAATAACACAAGATGAATTGGCTGCTATCTTTTCTTCTTCGGACATGAATATTTCATCAAAATAAAACTTCTAAAAAGAGAAGGTTTAACCAATCTTCTCTTTCAAGTCTTCAATAACTTTTTTACTGTTTCCTATCCAAATTTCATCATTCAAAATAAAAACAGGACGTTTCAAAAAAGTATATTCATCTAAAATAAATTGTCTATAATCAGCTTCAGACAAAACCTGATTTTTTAAATCCATAGCTTTATACAATTTTGCGCGTTTATTAAACAACGCCTCATAAGTTCCAGAAAGCTGGTGCATTTCTTCTAATTGAGAAACGGTAACATTCTCTGCTTTTATTTCTTGTCGTTCAAAACTATTGGTATTTAAATCTTTAAGAATTCTTTTGCAGGTATCACAAGTTTGTAAAAAATATACTTTCTTCATTTTTATGGATTATATTTACACTCCAAAATTACACATATAAAATGAAAATACAATTTGATGTTCTACGAAAATCTAGAGAACTTATTCTAAAAGAATTAGAAGGATTAACATTAGACCAAATTCATAAAATTCCTGAAGGATTTAAGAATAATATTGCTTGGAATGTTGCGCATGTAGTTGCTACACAGCAAGTATTGCATTACAAAATGTCGGGTTTAAATTGCTTGTGCCCAGACGATTTAATTGATGATTACAAAAAAGGGACTTCACCAACAAAAATTTTTACAGAAGAAGAATTTGAGGAAGTAAAAGAACTCTTAATGGGATTACCAGATACCTTACAAGAAGATTTTGAAGCAGGTATTTTTGAAAATTATGACGAGTACCCAACAAGTACAGGTTTTGTTTTAGCCTCTATAGAAACAGCAATTGCGTTTAATAATTTTCATGAAGGTATTCATTATGGAATTATTAGAGCGATCAAAAAACTCGTATAATTTTCTATGGATTATTTTTTAATAGCAACCATTCTAATAATACTTTCAGCTGCTTTTGGCTATATAAATACGCGGTTTTTTAAATTACCAAATTCAATTGGTTTAATGCTAATCACCATTCTATTTACCCTAGCAGTTTTTGTGTTAAGTTATTTTGATGACACACTTCTTCTTAAAGAAAGAGAACTCATTACAAGTATCGATTTTAAAACGGTGCTTTTAGATGTTATGTTAAGTTTTTTGCTTTTTGCAGGGGCCTTACATACTAATTTTCAACAATTAAAAATTCAACGAAAACCAGTATTAATTTTTGCTACTTTAGGTACTCTAATATCTACTTTTTTAGCGGGAGTCTTCGTTTTTTACGCCCTTAAAATTATAAATATTGATGTAGATTTCATCTATTGCTTACTTTTTGGAGCCTTGATTTCGCCAACAGATCCAATTGCTGTTTTAGGAATTATGAAAAAAGTTGGAGCACCTAAAAAACTGGAAACAAAAATTGTTGGAGAATCCTTATTTAATGATGGGGTTGGCGTTGTTATCTTTTTAACAATTTATCAAATAGCCAATGGCGGGAGTGAAATTTCTGTAGGTCATGTTGCAGAATTATTTTTAGTAGAAGTTGTTGGAGGAATTATTCTTGGTCTCATTATCGGTTGGGCTACCTACAGATTGTTAAAAAGTATTGATGATTATAATACAGAAGTAATTATTACACTAGCGGCTGTTATGGGAGGAACTCTAGCTGCACAACAACTTCATTTATCTGCACCGTTAGCGATGGTTACCGCAGGTTTACTTGTAGGTACGGATAGGGTTAGGAAATCTTCAATGAGTGAGATTACAGAACTATATGTCGATAAGTTTTGGGAACTTATTGATGTGCTTTTAAATACCATACTTTTTGTGATGATTGGTATGGAGATTTTAGTTTTAACACTAGATGCAAGTTATATTTTAGCAGGGTTTATTATCATTCCTTTGTTATTGTTCGCAAGATATATTTCATTATTATTACCCATAAAATTATATGAAAGAAAGTTAGATTTTGTTCCTAAAACAAATCTAATTATGACCTGGGGAGGTTTACGAGGTGGAATCTCTATCGCTTTGGCTTTGAGTTTAACACATGATATGGAACGTGATTTATTTTTAGTAGTTACTTATATTGTTGTTGTTTTTTCAATCTTAGTACAAGGTTTAACAGTTGGAAAGTTGATCAAAAAATTCACAGAAAAACCTGAAAGCTAGTTTTTAAATGTTTGGCAATTCATTAAATTAACAAAAATGAAATTCAATACAAGAACGATTCACGGAGGTCAAAAACCAGAAAAGTCCACGGGTGCAATGGTGCCACCAATATTTCAAACATCTACTTATGCACAATCTAGCCCTGGGACAGATCAAGAATACAATTATTCAAGAGGAGCAAACCCAACAAGGACGGCCTTAGAAGATAGTTTTGCTTCCATTGAAAATGGAACACATGGTTTTGCGTTTTCTTCTGGCTTGGCAGCAATAGATTGTGTTTTAAGAACACTAAATCCTGGCGATGAAGTTATTGCAGGAAACGATCTGTATGGAGGAACTTACAGAATGTTTACACGATTATTCGAAAAATACGGATTAGAATTTACCTATCTAGATATAGATTCTGGAGAAAATATATTAAAAGAAATTACAGAGAAAACAAAATTAGTTTGGTTAGAAACGCCAACAAATCCATTAATGAAAATTGCAGATATCGAAGCAATTTGTACTGTTGTAAAAGAAGTAAATTCAGCTATTTTAATTGCTGTAGATAATACGTTTGCAACACCATATTTACAACGGCCTTTAGATTTAGGAGCGGACATTGTAATGCATTCTGCAACAAAATATTTAGGAGGTCATTCAGATTTATTAATGGGTGCTTTAATTGTAAAAGATGCAAAATTAGCAGAGGAATTACATTTTATTCAATTTGCTGCTGGTGCAATTGCGGGCCCAATGGATTCTTTTTTAGCATTACGAGGAATAAAAACATTGCACATTAGAATGCAACGTCATTGCGAAAATGCTAGCATAGTAGCTAATTTTTTAGAAAACCATACTAAAGTTGGGACAGTATATTATCCTGGTTTAGAAGATCATCCAGATCATGAAGTGGCTAAAAAACAGATGAAGGATTTTGGTGGGGTAGTTTCTTTCCGTTTAAAAGATGAAAGTAGAGAAGCTGCTTTTAATTTTTTAGAAAGTCTAAAGTTTTTTACGCTAGCAGAATCTTTAGGAGGTGTAGAAAGTATGGTAAATCATTCTGCAACAATGTCTCACGCATCAATGCCAGAAGAAGCACGCTTAAAAATTGGGATTACCGATTCATTGATACGACTAAGTGTTGGTATTGAAGATAAAGAAGATTTATTAGCAGATTTAGAACAAGCTTTAAATCTATAAAAAATTTAAAATAGTATGGTGTAAAAAGACTTGAATATTAATATTGTTAAGTCTTTCTACCTCTCGTCTAGGAGCTCTTTTATCATCTTAGGAACCACTTTTTTAGGAATAGGGAAATTGTGTAGCTCTTTGTTTTTATAGATGTTAAATGTTGATTTAGCCAGGATTTTATTTCCTTCTTTGGAAATAAAATAAATTTTAAGTTCATCTAATATATTTTTAAAATCCCATCTCCATTTATCTGTATATTTAATAATTAAGTCGAAATTTTCTGGAGTATCTCCTTTTTTTCCAATGATAGAAAGTATTCCATATTTTTCTAATTCCCGTTTTATAATAGTGTCTGTATTGCCTATTCTTTTTAATTTCTCTGCAGGGTCATCTTTTGGTGGAAGGTAACCTCCATAAGAAAGCTCGCCGAATTTAAACTTTATGTATTCTGAGTTTTCTGAGGATATTATATAGGCACTCTTGTAGTTCTTAATTTTACTATTTGAATACGTAACTGTGCTTATGGTTCCTTTACAGTTGTAAAAAGTAATTAAAATAAAAACGAAGAAAGTGAGTTTAAATATGTTTCTTTTAATTTTCATAAAAAAGATAATTAATCAATAATAAAACTTTCTTCTAAGAAATAATTTGCTCTTAAATCAGCATTATTAATTTCTTTGTGATATAAGATGGTTTCTGCAAGTTGTTTTTTCAGGTAATTTCCGGTGTCCCATTTATTATTTTTATTTTCATCAATAATAATTCTAATGGTATACTTTTTTGGTTGTAATAAATCAAAAACAATCGCTTTAGAAGTCATAATAAATTGACGTTCTATAACTTCATCTTGTTTTCTTCCAGAAAGCAACTCAATAATTAAATTTTTAGAATTTGCATTGGTTACTTTTAAAGTTATTCTTCCATAATCATCAATTTCTTTGGTGTTGAAATTGTATTTTAAGGTGTCATTTTTAATAGAGAAGATATCGTTAAAGGCATCAGGTAAAGCAGTAAAACGATATTTTTCTTTTGGCATTTTATCAAAAATGAATCCAATTTTATTTTCTTTTTTAGAAAGTAAAGTACTGTATTTTACAGCAACTGTATCTTTGTCAAAAAGACTTATTTTACTAGTATCAATTTTTATAATTGGGTTATTACTAGTTAAAAATAAAGTATCTCTAAAATGAATGATGCTTTTTATTGAAGAGTCCATTATTAAAGAGTCTAATTTGTTCTTCCTCAATTTTACAGTTAAGGTGTCTGAAAATTCTTTGGTAGTGACTAAGAAATTTAAGGAATCTGCTTCAAAAGGAGTAAACCAAAAGTTTAAGGTGTCTTTGTCAATTTCGAATTTAGAGACACTTTTAAAATTATCAGGAACTTTAGAAAGCATTTTTATTTGCATATTTTTTGCATCACCTTCAAAACCAAATTCTATTTTTCCTTTCGTAATTTCTTTTCCTCTTTTAAATTGATAAGGTTGCACTTCTTTAAATAAAATGATTGGTTTTGTAATAATACTATCTTTTGGTAATTGAATAGTGTCGGTAATAAAACCAATTTTATCAGTTTTAGAATTAAAAATATAATCGTTCACAGATTCTTGCAAAGCCAACATTAAGTACTTCCCTTTTCTAAGGTTTGTGAATTTAAAATTGGTGGTGTCTAATGTGTTTGTAATGTAATCTGGTTTCTTTTTATAAACAATAGAGTCGTTAAAGGAACTGTCTATTCTGTACAATAAAACATTAATATTTTTAGGTGCTTCAATAAGCTTTGCGTCTTTTATACTCCCAGAAGTTGTTAAAGAATCAATGTAAGTCCCGGTAGAGAAAACATATTTAAAATTCTCTAATTTATTACCCTCATTATTATCTTGAACTGCGCTTCCAAAATTGAAAATGTACGTTGTATTTTGTTTTAAAGTATCTAGAATCTTAATCTTTA
>JBNMNZ010000089.1:0-6600 GCA_051276605.1 Polaribacter sp.
CAGATAAATACGCGACAAAATTGGTTTTTAGAGGTGTTATTTTAGTGACGTTTATCTTTAGTATTACAGATTTTTTAGGCTTTATAATTCCAAGAGAAAACTTAACAGGAATAAAAAGTATCATCCCTTTAGCAGAACATAGTTTGGGTTGGGTGGTTCCTGCTTTAGTAGTTTTTATTCTCACTAACTTAGTAGTGAAAAAGAAAACTACTAATGAATAAACTTATTTTAAGCGGAAAGAAGTCTTTTACTTTTTTCTGAATCTCTTTCTGACCAAAGAATGTAATCTGCATTTTTAGATTTTAAAGCATCTAAAAATTCAGTCTTTATTTCCTTTTCAAAATCATTAATAATTGCTATAGCAGTTACATTTTTTTTAGTGATTTTCTCTCTCACTGGTTTTATGTCATCCCAAGAGAATAAAAAACTAGGTAAATTTGATTTTGTAATAGTATTAAAGGACTTAATAACAGTTTCTTTATCTTTTTTTGCAATTTGAAAATCAAAATTAAATTCCAATCCAGTTTCACCTTTAGAAATAAAATCAGGAGTATATATTATATCTTGTAAATCTAAATAATTACGAACATCTTCTTTGAAAATTGAAGACACTTGGTGTTTTGATAAAACATATAAATCATTAATTTCAATAATTGCGGATAAAAAATTATGTTTAGATTGAGAAAAATTCTCAATATTAGCTCTAATTATTAATTCATCATTTTCAGATTTTACACCATAATTAAGAAGTATTGAATCTAATATTTCTCTTCTCCTTTTAGAACCTTGAATTTGTAGTCCCTGGAGTTCTAAATTAGACATGGTTTCACCATTGTCGCTTAAAATAAAAGTAGAACCAAGTTTTTGAGCATATATCTCAATAGTATCATTAAAAGCCCCTATAAAAGGAGTGTTTATTAGAAACCAATCTGTATGATTATCCTTTTGAATAAAAGTTTTTTCTTTTAACCAATTGTAATATTCATTTACATATGTATTAACCCAATTCAAAGTATTGCCTGTTGTATGTTAAGTAAAGATTTTAAATTTATTTTTCGAGCAAAGTTAATTATTAATTCTGATAAGTCAGAAGGTTGTAAAATTTCTTTAATTGGAAAATCAATATCAATTAGAGGAATAGCCCAAGCCAAAGGTTTATATCCTTCAACATAAATATGCATATGCGGTTCTGTTGGCTCAAACCATTTATCTGCAAAAGCTTCTAAAAAACTCGGCAAAGTAGACTTAACAATTGCAGGGTTATGATGGCCTCCTTTATAATCTATTCTCAATAAACCAATAAACGAATTACTTTCCATATGATGAATAGAAGTTTTAAGAATAATTTTTTGATTTGTAGTTATTTCTAGCCAAAACTCATAATCAGAATCTTGATGAGAAATTAATTCAATTCTATTTTTCTTTTTTGATAAATCTATTGTTTGATTGGGTTTACTTAGGGTTTTCTCTAACTCCAACAAATATTGAGCTTCTTGATTTGATAGCATTTTTATATTTATAATAAAATGAATATAACCTCAAAACACTAAATCTTGGTTTTATTAAAGATTTGTTATTGAGTACAATTTTTATATATATATAATAAAAATTAGATTAACGAAAGATTTATTTGAAAACAACGTCCAAGAAACCAAATTAACCAAAAAAAGCACTTCAAGACATCGTAAAATATTCTTTTAAGAAATCATTTTATTTAAATGTTTTTAAAAAAATATAATTTTCCAAGCAACTATTCCCAAGATATTTGCGTCTTTATACTTAGGAAAACCAACCAACTACATATAAAACATGAATTCAAACAAAAAAACAGGAAGAATTGCAGGCGCATTATTGCTTTTCTCTTTTATTTCAGGGATTACCATTTTTCAGTTTTTACAAAGCGCTGTTCTAACTTCAAAAGACTTTGTTATTGCTGCTTCGGAAAACGAAAATCATCTAATTTTATCTACAATACTTAGCGTTTTTAGTGGAATAGCTTCTGTAATTGTTGCCGTAATTTTATTAACTATTTTTAAAAAGCATCATTTTAACTTGGCAGTTCTATTTGTCGCTTTTTGTATTTTCAATTTTGTTGCAATTATGATTGATAATTATAGTGTATTATCGATGTTAGAATTCAGCAAAGCATCTGTAAATAATATAAATGAAGCTTCTAATTCTTTAAAAATGATGGAAACTGTAATTTATCAAAAACATATATGGACGCACTATTTTTATTTACTAATTTCCTGCTTCCCAGTTTTTGTATTATACACTACTTTGTTTGTCTCAAAATTGGTTCCAAGGGTTTTATCAGGTTTTGGCGTTTTCGCAGTAATATTAATGTTTATTCAAATTTTAGGTACAATTTTCGGACAGAGTATGAGTTTGAATATGCTGCTGCCAATTGGGTTAATTCAATTAATATTTCCTTTTTGGTTAATGATTAAAGGATTAAAATCCTCAAAACTTGAGTTTGCAACTGATTAACGTTTAATTTAAGTTATAAAAAAGGCGAACAGAAATGTTCGCCTTTTTTTACTTCTCACAAAACCCACCAACCAACTCAATCTCATCCAAAGTCTCCCAAACTTCGTGTGTAAACTCTTTAGGAGAAAATTTAAATAGAATTACCGTTTTTTGAGTCTTCTTACAATAATTACTTTCTATTTTAACGTTTAAGGTAAATCGTTTGTTGGTTGCAAAACGATCATACGTAGCTACTTTTCCTTCAAAAAAAGTAGTAGAGGCATTTGTTTTTATTTCTGTAATTGTTGCAGTTGCTTTTCGTTTATCAGTTTTGTCATTTATAGCAACTTTATTTAAGCTATTAAAATATTTTACCAAATCGATTTCTAATTCTTTTGTAGTAATTTTTTCGTTTAAATTGATGCTCCAAGCATAGGTATAAGACCAAAAAAAGGTGTGTTCTGGCTTTATCCAACCTTTTGGCGGAAAACGTACTTCTCCAACTCCAAGATACTCCATATCTCTTGCAGGAAAACGAAGTACTTCTTGCCCCCAAGTAGAATCTAGTTTTATTAAACTAAATTCATTTTTTTGTCCGTAAGAAAGTATTGAACAAAAGAATATCATTGACATCAGTACTTTAGTTTTATTTTTCATTGCTGTTTATTTTTGTGTGATTATTAATTACAAAGATTATTTTTAAGCTTTACCTTATTAAGATTATTCCAAGAACTATGGTTGAATTCCTTTGGAGAAAACCTAAAAAAAGGAATGTATTTTTTAGATTTATCACAGTAATAGCTTTCTATAGTTACATATAAATTAATTATTTTTTTAGTAGTAAAAGCATCATATGTTTTTATAATTCCCGTAAAGTTAGTTACTCCATTTTTAGAATTATTTTCTGTAAATAATGCTACTGTTTTCGGGATAATTAAATTTTCATCTTCGTTTACAACTTTCATTAAACCATCGTAATAAAGCTTAAGGTTGTCCTCAAAAAATTTTGCGGTAGGTTTTATTTTTAAATCGATGTCCCAAGCAAAAGCTAATACCCAAAAACCAGAACTTTCTATTTTTTCCCAACCTTTTGCAAATCTAATATCTTCAAATCCTTTATAATTTATTGTAGGAGCAAACCAAAAAGGGATTTCAATAATTTCTTTGCCCCACGCGCTATCTGCTTGTATTAAGTTTATGTCTTCTTTTTTTTGTGAGAAAGTAAAAATAGAACAAACTAAAATAGCGAAAGTTAGTATCGATTTTTTCATAATTATAACTTTATAGAAACCTCAAAACCAATGGCATCAGAAATTGCACTGTCTTTCATTTTACTTTTATAATTTACATTCCACTTTTTTCTATCAATCTTAAAACGGGTTTTCATCTCTTTTTCTTTGTAATCGAACTCTGCCCTAAAATTAATAGATTCTGTAATTCCTTTTAACGTTAAATCTGCTTCAATTCTTGCTTCGTTTGTATTAGAATATGCAACTTTTGTTATTTTTAAGGTTCCTAAAGGATATTTTTTTACATCAAAAAAGTCAGGTTCTTTTAAGTGATTCACTAAATTCTCGTTTGCTTTAGAACTTTTTTCAATATCATTATTTGTAATAGTGTTCATATCTATTACAAATTCACCACCTGTAATTACATCTTTTGTTTTTATAAAATAGCCTTCTTTAAATGTGATGTTTCCATCATGTCCGCCAAAATAAAAAGTGTATTCTCCAATCCATTTTATGGTGCTTTTGGTACTGTTGATATTTAGTTTTTCTTGTGCATTTATATTCAAAGCGAAACAATTAATAATAAATAGTACATAGATTTTTTTAATCATAATGGTGTTTTTTAAGTTTGATGTAAAACTATTTTGATATCATGAAAAAAGTGTCAAAAAAATGTAAAAGAAGTGTCAACAGTTGTGAAAATTCATATAATTGTAGGTTATTTGTAGATATATGAATCAAAAGAAATTTTATTATCTCTTACTTTTAGTTTTGTTTGTTTTTTTTATTTGGGGTTTTTCACCACAAAAAAATGAGAATATAGACTTTTCTGAAGAAGTAAAAATTGCTTTGAGACAAGTTGGAAATCAATTGTTGCTTTCAAATAAAGATTCAACATCTTTAATTTTACCAATTACAAAAATTGATGACTTTAAATATAGCATTTCTTTTGAGAAAGAACTTCTTTTTGAACCAAATATGCTCGTAGAAATTATAAAAAATAATCTTGAAAAAGCCGCTCTTTCTAAGAACTATAGAGTTGAGGTTTTACAGTGTTTAGACAATGAAGTTGCGTATAGTTATCAAATAAATGCAGAACAGGAAAAAACAATAATTCCTTGTGCAGGAAGAATTTTACCTATTAAATGTTATATAGTTGAAGTGCATTTTTTAGATAAAAATATATTAGGATTTAATTATAATCTTCTTTTTTATATTTTTATACCGTTGATTATAGGTGTTTTTTATGGTCGCTTTTCTAAAAACAAAAAAGAAGCAGCTATTGAAGAAAGCAAGAATGAAAAGCACTCCATTTTAGGGAGTTTTATCTTTTACCCAGAACAAAACAAATTGATGCAAAAAGCAATAGAGATTGCATTGTCTAGAAAAGAATGCGAGTTGTTAGAAATTTTTGCTGCCAATATGAATCAAGTTGTAAAAAGAGAAGAACTTACTAAAAAAGTTTGGGAAGATAATGGTGTAATAGTCAGCAGAAGTTTAGATACGTATATTTCTAAATTGCGTAAAAAATTAAAAGAAGACCAGTCTATCCAGTTAATAAATGTGCACGGAATTGGTTATAAATTAGAAGTACATTCTAAGTAAAACGGTTAATAAAGGTTAATAAACAGGCGATTGTGTTTTTTAAAAATAAATAAGTTATTTTTACAGTATAATTAGAATAAAAACGTTTGTTAAACTACTATTCATATCCGCATTCAACCTCAGAAAAATGGGTAACCTTTGTTCATGGAGCAGGAGGAAGTAGTTCCATTTGGTACAAACAAGTGCGCGATTTTAAAAAGCATTTTAATGTTTTAATTTTAGATTTACGAGGTCATGGAGATAGCAAACCGACACTAAAAGACACCTTTAACCCAAAATATACGTTTGATTCTATTACTGCGGATATTGTTGAGGTGATTGATCATTTGAAAATTAAGAAATCTCATTTTGTTGGTATTTCTTTAGGAACAATTTTGATTAGAAACCTTGCCGAAAAAAAACCAGAACTTGTACAAAGTATGATTATGGGAGGAGCCATTATAAAAATGAATTTCCGTTCGCAAGTTTTAATGAAGGTTGGTAATATATTTAAGTCTGTAGTGCCATATATGATGTTGTATAAACTCTTTGCATTTATTATTATGCCAAAGAAAAATCATAAGAAATCGAGATTATTGTTTGTAAACGAAGCGAAGAAACTGTATCAAAAAGAATTTTTACGTTGGTTTAAATTAACGTCAGAAATCAACCCACTTTTACGATTTTTTAGAACAAAAGATATTAAAATTCCTACATTATATGTTATGGGAGCAGAAGATCATTTGTTTTTACCTTCCATAAAAAATATTGTTGCAAAACATGTTACCTCTTCTCTTTTTGTAATTGATAATTGTGGACATGTTGTAAATGTAGAGCAACCAGAAACGTTTAATAATGAAACGATTGGTTTTATAAATTCTTTGACATAAAAAAAGCGAGTTTCTCAACCCGCTTTATATATACTTAAACCAGTCTAGGACTGATGCATAATATCTTCAATCTCATCCGCTTCTATAGGAATATTTCCCATTAAATTAAAAGGAGCTCCTTTTGCTTGAACAACCACATCATCTTCTAGACGAATTCCAAAACCTTCTTTAGGAATATAAATTCCTGGTTCTACAGTAAATACATTATTCGCTTGCATTTCTTCATGTAACAAACCATAATCATGTGTATCTAAACCAATATGATGTGAAGTTCCGTGCATGAAATATTTTTTGTAAGCAGGCCAATTTTTATCTTCATTTTGAACGTCAGCTTTGTCTAATAATCCTAAATTTAGTAATTCTGATGTCATTATTTTACCAACTTCCACATGATATTCTTTCCACAAAGTTCCTGGAAGTAACATTTT
>JBNMNZ010000090.1:0-6582 GCA_051276605.1 Polaribacter sp.
TTTCTATATCAACATAATTGCATTTTTTATTAAAATGAATGTTTACATTTTCATGTTTTTCTGCTTCATCTAATAAAATTGCATTCAAATTTCCACGAGAAATAGAATTGATATATTCATTTTCTCGACCTGAATAATTAGAAGAAAATGTATTTCCAGCTGTATCGTGCATTAACCTGCCAAACATCGGAATGCAAATTTCTCTGGCTTTTTCTTCCATTCCGCATAAACGCAATGCTTTTAAACCTCTATCCGATAATGCCAAATTAATAGATCTACCCGCAGATATATCAGTAGTTCTTAAATCTGGTCTACTCTCATATACTTCGACTTTGAAACCTCTTTGCGCAAGTCTTAAAGCGAGTAAACTCCCGCATAAACCTGCTCCGATAATTAGTACTTTATCTTTTTTATTCATTCATTAAAAGTATTCTTTAAATATTCTTATAATCAAATTAATTATTACAAGAATAAAAATTATTGTTCTGGAACATACACATATTTTCTAATAGTCTTTTTCATTTTTTATTCTTGCTTATTTTATGTTTTTTTAATCACAAAAACTAGACGAATAAAAAACCTTTTAATATCGAAACCATATTATATAAATCTTCAAAAGAAGTATACATTGGCACAGGTGCACATCGAATTACATCTGGTTCTCGCCAATCGGTTATAATATTATTTTGGGTTAGTTTTTTATGTAAACTTTTATCCGCATTTTTAACCTGAATAGACAATTGACAACCTCTTTCTTTTGGGTTTTTTGGTGTGATAATTTTGATATTCTCAGAACCAATCTCATTAATTAAAAACTCAAAATATCCTGTCAGCTTTTCTGATTTCTCTCTTAAAACGTCCATTCCAACTTCATCAAATAAATCTAAAGAGGCTTTTATGGCTGCCATAGATAGTATTGGCGGATTTGATAATTGCCAACCTTCTGCACCTTGCATCACATCAAATGGCTGACGCATATTAAAACGTGTTTCTTTATTGTGATTCCACCATCCTGCAAAACGTGGTAACTCTTTATTTTTCGCATGTTTTTCATGCACGAATAATCCGGCTAAACTTCCTGGTCCAGAATTTAAATATTTATACGTACACCAAGCTGCAAAATCTACTCCTGAATCATGTAAATTAGGCTGCACATTTCCAGCTCCGTGTGCTAAATCAATTCCAACAATACAGTCTTTTGAATGCCCGATTTCTGCAATTTTTTTGAGATCTAAAAACTGACCTGTGTAATAATTTACACCACCAATTAATAATAAAGCAATTTCATCACCTTGTTCAGAAACGATTTCTTCTAAATCTTCAATTCGTAATAATTGCTCGTCTTTTCTTGGTTTCCATTCGATAACATCATCGGCTGAAAAACCATGAAATTTTAATTGAGATTGAACGGCATATCTATCCGAAGGAAAAGCATCACTTTCAATAACAATCTTATATTTTGATTTGGTAGGTCTATAAAAAGACACCATCAACAAATGCAAATTGGTTGTTAATGTATTCATTATCACGACCTCGATTGGTTTTGCTCCAACAATTTTTGCCATTTTATCTGTCAATAACTCATGGTAATCTAACCATGGATTCTTTGCTTCGAAGTGACCTTCGACACCTAAATTTGCCCAATCTTCTAATTCTTGATTGATATACTCTTTGGTTGATTTAGGCTGTAATCCCAGAGAGTTTCCTGTAAAGTATAACCATTCATTTCCATTTTTATCTTTGGGAATATGAAATCGATTTCGTAAATCTGAAAGCGGATCTTCTTTATCTTGCTGTTTAGCAAATGTTAACGAATTTTGATATTGCATCTAGTAAAAAATGATTTACCTCAAATATAAAACAATCCTACTGAGAATTCAATTATTAGACATAAATTCCTCAAATAAGCAGAAACTCTTCTATTCGTTTTTCAAATGATTATCTTCATTTTATAAAACAGTAATTTAGCAAAAAATCATTTCTAATGAAATTACTAAAACATCTTTCTTTTTTATTATTGATTGTTTTGATGTCTTGTAAAAACGACTCAAAAACAATTTCTGAATTAGAGAACATTCATTCATCAATTAAAACAATGTTTGCACCAGACAAACGCGTTGAATTATTTGATATTCAATTTAGCAACTTAAATGACCATCTAATTTTAAAAGGAGAAACGACTTCTAAAAAAGCATTTGGTATACTGTTAGATAGTTTGAATAATAGAAAAATTAAATTCACAAATAAAGTCCGTTTTTTGCCAGATTCTGCGGTCGGAAATCAACAATTTGCAGTGGCAAGAAATTCTGTCATAAACATTCGCTCTAACCCAAAACATTCCGCTGAATTAGGCACGCAGGGTTTGTTAGGAATGTCTTTAAAAGTATTAGACAAAAAAGGTGATTTTTATAGAATCCAAACTCCTGATCGGTATATTTCTTGGGTTGACAAAGGCGGAATTACACGAATGAATGCGAATAAAATTAATGCTTGGAATCAAGCTAAAAAAATAATTTTTATCAAAAATTTTGGATATACGTATGCGGATATAAATGATGAATCAAATATTGTTTCTGATATTACTTTAGGAGGTGTTTTGAAATATATTTCTGAAGACAATAGATTTTACCAAGTAGAATACCCAGACAATAGAATGGGTTTCATCAGAAAAGAAGAAGGTGCTGTTTACAATTATTGG
Organism: Polaribacter sp.; assembly: GCA_051276605.1. Lineage (GTDB taxonomy): Bacteria > Bacteroidota > Bacteroidia > Flavobacteriales > Flavobacteriaceae > Polaribacter. Next base: position 2,699 of record JBNMNZ010000090.1, read on the forward strand.
TTGCAAAACTTAGTTACTACTCAAGAAAATATTGAGTCTGTTTCTAAAAAAATGGAAGGTTTTCCTTATCTGTGGGGTGGAACATCATCTAAGGGAATGGATTGCAGTGGCTTTACAAAAATGGTGTATTTAATGAACGGATTTATCATTCCTAGAGATGCTTCTCAACAAATAAATGCAGGAAAAACTGTAGATTCTAATTTAACTTTTGAAGGTTTAGAAAAAGGCGATTTACTTTTTTTTGGTAGAAAAGCAACATCCGATAAAAACCAAAGAGTAACACATGTTGGTATTTGGTTAGGAAATAACAAAATGGAGTTTATTCATGCTTCTGGAAATGTACATATCAATTCTATGGATGAAACACAACCGAACTATGACGCGTTTAATAAAAATAGATATTTAGGCAGCAAACGTTATTTAAGTATTGAAGATGAGAAAATTATCAATTTAAAAGAGAAAATAAAACTTTAACTCAACTTATTTACACTCACTTATCATTTCTAAGAATGCAGGTATCCAAAATAACTTTTTTATAGCTTCCTGTTTTCACAGGATTGACAGAGCGCTGAAGAACAAAATATTTTATTAAGTCGATTGCTTAGATCCTCGTAATTACATAATGTATAAAAAAAGCCTTTCAAAAATTGAAAGGCTTTTTTTTAGATTGTAAATATGGTCTTTTAATACAGAACTCTAAACTTAATTGTTCCTTCTACGTTTCTTAACTTATCAATTACTTCTTTGTTGTATTCTTTATCTAAATCTGTAATTACATACCCAACTTTTGGATCTGTAGATAAATACTGACCTGTAATATTCAAATCATATTTGGCTAAAATCTTATTGATTTTTGCCATTACTCCTGGTACATTTTTATGAATATGTAAAAACCTGTGTGCTTTTATTTGTCTTGGCAAACGGATATTCGGAAAATTTACAGCATCGACTGTATTTCCTGAATTGATATACGCCATAATTTTACTAGGCACAAAATCTGCAATATCTCTTTGCGCTTCTTCTGTGCTTCCACCAACATGAGGCGTTAAAATTACGTTTGGCAATCCTTTTAACTCTGTATAAAAATCACCATTTTTTCTTGGTTCAGTAGGATACACATCAACGGCAGCACCTGCTATTTTCCCACTTTTTAAAGCATTTGCTAAAGCAATAATATCAACTACAAATCCACGAGAAAGATTTACGAAATGTGCACCATCTTTCATTTGTGATATTTCTTTTTCTCCGAAGAAATTTTTATTGGCAGCATTATCATCAATATGTAAAGTAACGACATCAGAAAGTGCTAATAGATCTTCTAATTTATCTACCTTAGTCGCATTTCCCAGAGCTAATTTATCTTCAACATCATAGTAAAAAACGTTCATTCCTAATGCTTCTGCTAATACAGATAATTGCTTACCAATATTACCATAACCAACAATTCCTAATTTTTTACCACGAACTTCTTTAGAACCTTCTGCTGTTTTATTCCACTGTCCATTATGTAATTCTGTACTTCGTTGAAAAACACTACGCATTAGCATGATAATTTCACCAATTGCCAACTCTACAACAGAACGTGTATTGCTATAAGGAGCATTAAAAACTACGATTCCTTTTTCTTTACAGGCTTCTAAATCAATTTGTTTTGTACCAATACAAAAGGCACTTACCACCATTAATTTTTCGGCGGCTTCAACGACTCTTTGTGTGACGTTTGTTTTAGAACGAATTCCTAAAACGTGTACATCTTTTATTTTTTCTATCAATTCGTCTTCAGACAAACTTTTAGATACGGTTTCTACCGTAAAACCATCTGTAGATAACTTTGTAAAAGCATCTGGATGTACGTTTTCTAATAAAAGAATTTTAATTCTATTCTTTGGGTATGAGATATTTCTTGGCAACTTGTTTATGTATAAAAATTCATCTAAATTCGGGGCAATATGGTCTGCGTTTTGGGTAGTTTTAAATCTTGAAACATTTTCTGTGTACGCAAAAAACTTATCTGCTACACCAGCTTCACGAGTTACATAATCACTATACCCATCACCAATAACTTGTATTTCTCCTTCTAAATTCATGTCTTTTAAACACTGTATTTTTCCATTGTGTTTAGAAAGTGGATTAGCAGCATCAAAACCAATAATTTCACCATCTTTTGCAAACTCAAAAGTATTTGCAAACACTCTTTCTGAAGGGATATTGTATTCTTTTACAATAGGATCGATAAATTCTTTAAAACCGCAAGATATAACATAAATATCATCTGCAAAGTCCTTAAAAAATTCTTTGTTACTTTCTATAGATTTTGATACTTGTTTTTTTAAAGCGACAACTAAACCAGATAAGTCAGATTGGTTTGCATTTAATAATTGAATTCTTCTTTCTAAAGATTCTGTGAAGGATATTTCGCCATCAATTCCTAAATTAGTAATATCAATTATTTCTTGAATAATTTCTTTTTTCTTAGGATTGTTCTGAAGCGTAATTTCCGCTAAAACGTCTAATGCCTCTACACGTGTTAATGTGCTATCAAAATCGAAAATATAATTTCTTTTTGTGGTACTCATTACTTCAAAATCTTGGTTAAATTTTAAGTCAGTAAATCTACAAATATCACAGGAAATCAAGAAGTTATTTGACAGTTTTATGATATCTATTTTATTTATTATAAATATTAAAGTACTTCACAAAAAAAACACTTTAAACTCTTAAAAATTATGAAATCCTAAAAGAAGCAGCCACCAAAAAATTGGAAGCGACTCTACCCAAAAAGAACTATAGTATTTAGATTGCTCTTTTTTCGCACGCATTAGGAACATAATCAAGAGAAAAAAGAAGATCATAAAGGGTGTTTTCAGCATCGCTGAAGAAGAAAACAAATACTCTAAAACTAATGAAAATACGAGCAACATTAAACCAAGTTTTTTAGTCTTTTCTATCCCAATTTTCATAGGAATTGTTTGCAAAGAAATAGCATCATATTTTACATCCCGAATATCAAAAGGTAAGACTAAAACGACTACAATTAAAAAACGTTGTAGCATCAAAGCAATAACACTTAGGGAGATTTCTTTGCCAGCGTCAACTAAAGGAATTATAACTGTATATCCTGCCCAAACGAAAGCTACTACTATAATTTTTAAATAACTTATTTGACGTAAATTTTTATCAAATCCGCTTAAAAAAGGAACTGCATACAAAAATGTAAGTAGTATAAAAGGAACCGTAAAAAGCAAGGTTGTTATTGGGGTTTGATACCCATAATAACACATTGCTAAAAAGCAAAGAAGAGAAAATACTTGAATTATTTTTAAATTATTTGTTAAACTTCTATGATGCAATTTTGCAACACCCGCATATTTCACAAAATTATACCCAGTAATTGTTCCGAAGAAAATAAAATAATCTAAATTATCATTATAAGAGAGACCAAAATATTGTTCAGTGATTCTTACAAAAGCATAAACGGCTAAACCGACGTGAATACTCGCATTGATATAAAAATTGAATACTATTTTAAAAAACTTCATGAAACAAAAATAACCTTTCTGTTCATAACATCGATTTTTAGTTAATAATTAACATCATTTTATCCCTTTTCAGATAGTAATTAATTTATTTAATTCTTATTTTTGAACTGTCAAAAAAATAGCTTTTTTTGATCTATAGAAAACAATACTAAATCGATTGAAAACAATCGTTCACAAAACTAAATAAATGAATACAAATTTGTTTCAACGTAGACATATTGGCCCTAGTAATGCAGAGCAAGCAAAAATGCTGGCAACTATTAAAGCTAATAATTTAGAACAACTAATTAATGAAACTGTTCCTGATAATATTCTTTTAAAAAGCCCTTTAGACTTAGAACCTGC
>JBNMNZ010000091.1:0-6570 GCA_051276605.1 Polaribacter sp.
CTCATAATAAAGGAATTATGAACGGAATTGATGCTGTAGTTTTAGCAACAGGTAACGATTTTAGAGCTGTAGAAGCTGGCGCCCATTCTTATGCTTCAAGATCTGGACAATATTCAAGTTTATCTCACTGTGAAATTAAAGACGGTATTTTTAAATTTTGGATAGAAATTCCTTTAGCTTTAGGAACCGTTGGTGGATTAACAGCTTTGCATCCAATGGCAAAATTATCTTTAGAAATGCTACAAAAACCATCTGCAAGAACCCTGATGCAAATTATGGCTGCAGCAGGTTTAGCACAAAATTTTGCAGCGTTAAGGGCTTTAACTACAAAAGGAATTCAGCATGGGCATATGAAAATGCATTTGCAAAACATCTTAAATCAATTTGAAGCAAATGATGAAGAAAAAGAGATCGTTACAGGTTATTTTGATAAAAGAACAGTGACGCATTCTGCAGTTGTAGAAAAATTAAATTCTTTAAGAAAACCTAAAATTCATTGGGTCAATTTTTTAGATGAACCTATCGTAAGAACACAATTGTCTAAATTAAATGAAAATTCTAAACCTATTTTTGGGTTGATGAATGCGCAACAAATGATAGAGCATTTAAGTGCTGTAACTCAAATTGCTAATGGAAATTGGGATGTAGGTGTTTTTATTTCTGATGAAAAATCAGCTCGTAGAAAGCCATTTTTAAATACAGAAAACGAATTGCAAATAGGTTTTAAAGCTTCTTTTTTAGCGGAGGAACCTTATAATTTAAAATTTAACTCTATTGAAGAAGCAATTGGAGATTTAGTTTATCAAATTGAAATATTTGTAAAAGTGTTTAAGTATGATAAAAGTAGGACAGTCATTCACCCATTTTTTGGGGAGTTAGATTTTGAGTATTGGAAGAAATTTCAAGTAAAACATTTTACGCACCATTTTAAACAGTTTAATTTGCGATAATGAATTATTACTCTAATGGAAAACTTTTACTAACAGGAGAATACCTCGTTTTAGACGGCGCAAAATCTTTGGCTTTACCAACAAAATTTGGTCAGGACTTAAGTGTAGAGAAAATTAAAGAATCACAAATAATTTGGGGTAGTTTTACACATGCAGGAGAATGTTGGTTTGAAGCTGTTTTTGAATTGCCAAAACTACGATTAGTTAATTGTACATTTAATGCTGATAAAGAAGGAAATGCAGAATTTATTGCAGAAACATTGTTAGAGATTTTAAAAGAGGCAAGAAGGTTAAATCCAGATTTTTTATCATTAGAAGTTGGATTTGAGGTAAAAACGAAACTTACTTTTCCGAGAAATTGGGGCTTAGGAAGTTCATCAACCTTAATAAATTCGATTGCTTCTTGGGCAAAAGTAGATGCTTTTAAATTACTCTGGAACTCCTTTAAAGGAAGTGGTTATGATATTGCATGTGCCCAAAATAATTCACCTATTCTTTATCAAATAAAAGATGAAAAACCAAAGGTTGAACAAGTAGAATTCAATCCGACTTTTAAAGAAAATTTGTTTTTTGTACATTTAAATAAGAAACAAAATTCTAAAGAAGGAATTGCAAAATTTAGAGAAAGTGGTGAAAACTTTCAGGAAGAAATAAAAAAGATTTCAGCGATTTCTGATGCGTTTTTAAATGCAAAATCAGTACAAGATTTTGATAGGTTAATTATTGAGCATGAAAGAATTATCAGTTCAATTATTAAATTAAAGCCAGTAAAAGAAAAATTATTTCCAGATTATTTTGGAGAAATAAAAAGTTTAGGAGCTTGGGGAGGAGATTTTGTTCTAGTAACAGGAAACGCATCAACTCCAAGGTATTTTAAAAATAAAGGATTTGAAACTGTGTTGACGTATCATCAAATGGTTTTATAACGAAATGTCATATCGAGAGCATTTATTAAAGCTTTAAATAAATTTGTATCATGATGATTTTAATAAATATTTATCGAGAATATTCTGATAAAAAAGCAGAATCACTCGAGCAGACAAAATAAGAAATGAAAAAAGTAATAATTATTGGAGGTGGAGCAGCAGGATATTTTACGGCTATAAATGCAAAAGAAAATAACCCTGAATTAGATATTACAATTCTTGAAAAAGGGAAAGATGTTTTACAAAAAGTAAAAATATCTGGAGGTGGAAGATGCAATGTAACACATGCATGTTTTGAGCCAAAAGAATTGGTTAAGTTTTATCCAAGAGGAGAGAAAGAATTGTTGGGACCTTTTCATCAATTCATGACAGGAGATACTTTTGAATGGTTTGATAATAGAGGAGTGCCTTTAAAAATAGAGGACGATAATCGTGTTTTTCCTGAAGCAAATACAAGTCATGCAATTATAGATTGTTTTCAAAACGCTGTTGATAAGTTGAATATTAAAGTGTTAACAAACTGTGGTGTAAATTCTGTAAACCAACAAGAGAATAAATGGATTATCAGTACAAAAGAGAAAACTTTTGAAGCGGATAAATTAGTCATTGCTGCCGGAAGTTCTAAGAAAGTTTGGGAGTTGTGTGAAACTCTAGATCATTCTATTATAGATCCAGTACCTTCTTTGTTTACTTTTAATATTAATGATAAAAGGTTGGTCGATTTATTAGGAACTTCTGTGCCTAATGCAACTGTGAAAATTGCAAACACAAAATTAGAAGCTTCTGGGCCTTTGTTGATTACACATTGGGGAATGAGTGGACCTGCAATTTTGAAATTATCTGCTTTTGGCGCAAGAATTTTAGCTGACAAAAAGTACCAATACAATGTGGAAGTAAATTGGTTGTCCAGACCAACCGATAAAGTATTAAATGTTCTTTTAAACTTAAAAAAGAAAGAACCTCGTAAAACCACTATTTTAAAATCACCATTTAGTGAAGTTTCTAAAAGATTGTGGGAACGTTTTGTTGTTGCCGCAGGAATACAACCGACTCAAAATTGGGCAGATTTAAATAACGTTCAGTTAGAAAGTTTAGCAAATCAATTGACAAAAGGAATTTTTAATGCGAATGGAAGAACCACTTTTAAAGAAGAATTTGTAACTGCTGGAGGTGTAGATTTAAAAGAAATTAACTTTAAACGTTTTGAAAGTAGAAAACATAATAACCTCTTTTTTGTGGGTGAGGTTTTAAATATTGATGCCGTTACTGGTGGATTTAATTTCCAAAATGCTTGGACAGGTGGATATATTTGTGCAAATGCTTTGAGTGATGATTAAACGTCATTTCAATAGAAACTCAACAATCTAATAATTAAAATATATTTTTTTCAATCGCTTAAAAAAAGCTCATTTCGGATAAGTTTTCTGAATGTAAAATAATAAAAAATGGCACTAACAGAATCAAACGAATTTGCAATAGCAACTAAAGCTCCATACTTTAAGTTAATAAATACAGTTGATGATGCTGCTGTTTCTTTAGAGGAGTTAAAAGGAGAGAAAGGAACCGTTATTATGTTTATCTGTAATCATTGTCCGTTTGTAATTCATGTGAATGATGGGTTGGTGAAAATGGCGAATGAATATCAACAAAAAGGAATTAGTTTTATTGCGATCAGTTCTAATGATGTTGAAAATTATCCGGAAGATTCTCCAGCGCTAATGAAGCAACTAGCTAAAGATTTAAAGTATCCATTTCCTTATTTGTTTGATGAAAATCAAGAAGTAGCAAAAAAATATAATGCTGCTTGTACACCTGATTTTTATGCTTTTGATGAAGATTTAAAGTCAGTTTATCACGGACAGTTAGATAACTCTAGACCAGAGAATGGCAAGTCAGTTACAGGAAGTGATTTACGAAAATCTTTAGATTTTTTATTAGAAAAAAAACCTATTTTAGAAAATCAAAAACCGAGTATGGGTTGTGGTATTAAATGGAAATTATAAAAAAAAAGAGAAGATTAATTTTCATATTCTTCCTTGTTTGGTTCTTTAATTTGACCCTGTTGTTTACCAAATTGTTGTAATTTTTGTTTTCTATAATTTTGAAGTTCTTTTCTTGAATCTTCTTTAGGCTCTTCTTCTTCTTCTTCTTCTTGCTCTACTACTAATACTACTTCTTCTTTTGAAAAGTCATTTAAAACGATAGGTTTCTTAATAAAGAAAGGTTCTTGTCGATTATTTGCCATTTTAATAACCCTACCTTGTGCTTTAGCTTCTAGATCTAATATTACACCAAATATGATTGCAACTAAAAGAGCTCCAATTACAGAAAATTGACCAAAAGAATAGAACAATATAATACTAGAAAATAGCCATAAAGCCATTCCTTTACTCACGTAATGGTTTTCAGAAATAATTGAAAATTTATCTGATAAAAAATATTCAAAAGAAGTAAGTTCTTTATTTAAATTCTTTTTTGTAGGATATAAATTATTTTTTAAGTTTAGAGATAATAATTTAGTTTCTAAATCTTTCTTTTGATTTGAATTAAAATCTCTTTGTTGAAGATCTAAAAGTATTGTAATAAATTTAGCGTAAATTTTTGACTCAGTCTTATCTTCAGTATTGTTTTTTAATTTGTAAAAAATAATTAAGGCTTCATCGACTTTCATATTTTGGTAGTAATTAATGATGATAAAAAATATAATTTATAAATAGGACTAATATCTTGTTCAAACATTAACAAATCTTTTAAGAATATTAGCTAAGGTATAAAAAAAAACATTGATAGTCTATGTGTATTTAATCTATTTCATTTTTTATAATTGAATTTAGTAAGAAGGAAACATAAATAAATTTAGTTGTTTCGTCAAAAACTTATTTTTAAAACTAGAAACCGAGTAAGGGCCGTATTATAAAGTGGAAGTAAATTTATGTTTTTAGATTATTTGACTTTAAAATTTTGTTAAACAAAAGTTTCATTTGTTATTTTTTTGTAACTTTACATCTAATATGAAGCAAGTATTCTCTAAAGTAATGTCAATATTAATGGCCTTTGTAGTACTATTGTCTACAATGTCGTTTACTATTAATATGCATTATTGTGGCGATACTTTGGTAGAAACTGCAGTTTTTCAAAAAGCAAAAGGTTGCGGAATGGAAATGCAAAAATCTTCAACTGAAGCTTGCGTCGTTGTAAAAAAGAACTGTTGCAAAGATGAGCAATTACTAATTGATGGTTTAGATGAATTACAAACGCAAGTTGATGCTATTTCTTTTGAGCAGCAAGTAGTTATAGCTTCATTTTTATATACTTATAATAACCTTTTTGAAGGTTTAGATAAAAATGTAACTTCTTATAGAGCATACAAACCACCGCTCGTCATAAAGGAACTCTACAAGATTGACGAGACGTATTTAATTTAATTTTTAAACAATAGACGACGTTGTCCTATAGCTGAAATGTTATAAGGATGATTTGTTGTATTCGATGTTTTTCTAACGTCAATGTCTAACTGTTTAACAATCAAAGCTAATGCTAAATAAAAGCATCAAATTTTTAATAGAGAACAAACTAGTAGCAGTACTATTACTCGTCCTTTTTATGGGGTTGGGAACGGTCAATGCACCTTTTAATTGGGATACAGGATTCTTACCTAGCAATCCTGTGGCGGTAGATGCCATTCCTGATATTGGAGAAAACCAACAAATTGTCTTTACAAAATGGGAAGGTCGCTCACCACAAGATATTGAAGACCAAATTACCTATCCGTTAACTACTTCTTTACTTGGTATTCCGGGTGTAAAGACGATTCGTAGTTCATCCATGTTTGGCTTTTCAAGCATTTATATCATTTTTGAAGAAGATATAGCGTTTTATTGGAGCCGAAGTCGCATCCTCGAAAAACTAAACTCTTTGCAAAGTGGTTTACTTCCTGAAGGCGTAAATCCTTCTTTGGGACCAGATGCAACAGGTTTAGGACAAATTTTTTGGTATACGCTAGAAGGTCGAGACGAAAAAGGGAACGTAACTGGTGGTTGGGATTTACAAGAATTACGAAGCATTCAAGACTACTATGTAAAATATGCATTATCATCTGCAAGTGGTGTTTCTGAAGTTGCTTCAATTGGTGGATATGTTCAAGAATACCAAGTAGATGTTAATCCAGAATTGATGCGTCAATATAATATTGGTTTGAATCAGGTTGTTAAAGCGGTCAAGGAAAGTAATAAAGAGATTGGTGCACAAACATTAGAAATAAATCAAGCAGAATATTTAGTGCGTGGTTTAGGGTATGTAAAGTCCATTTCAGATATAGAAAATGCGGTTGTTACTTCCGAAGATTATACGTCAATTAAAATTAAAGACATTGGAAAAGTATCATTAGGCCCCGGAGCACGACGAGGGATATTAGATAAGGAAGGTGCAGAAGTAGTTGGTGCTGTGGTCGCGGCGCGTTATGGTGCAAATCCAATGGAAGTCATTACCAATGTTAAAGAGAAAATTAAGGAATTAAGTACCGGTTTACCTTCAAAAGTCTTAGCAGATGGTAGCACTTCACAAGTCACAATAGTTCCTTTTTATGATAGATCCGAGCTTATTCAAGAAACACTAGGTACGTTAAATGAAGCCTTAACATTAGAGATTTTAATTACGATTCTGGTTATTCTCATTATGGTTTTTAATTTACGAGC
>JBNMNZ010000092.1:0-6516 GCA_051276605.1 Polaribacter sp.
TGAACCGGAACCAACAACATACACCAAATTTGTGCTTGCACTGTAAACAGGCATAAATGAGAATATCGCCAAAATGGCAACAATTGCCCAAATGGTTCGATCTCCTTTTATATGTTGAAAAATGATTCTCATTAGCCTTTATTAATCTCTCTAAAAGATAGAAATTGTTGTGTACTATATATTCATTTTTTATTGAACGCTTATACAATTAAACTTTCTACAAGCTTCTTACCGCTTTTTTAAATTGGCGTCCTCTATCTTCATAATTATCAAATAGATCAAAACTTGCACATGCAGGAGATAATAAAACTACTTCTCCCCTTTCTGCTAACTTATGAGAAACTTTTACAGCTTCTTCTGCTCCAGCAGTTTCAACAATAATATCTACGACATTGCCAAACATGTTTTTAATTTTATCGTTATCAAGCCCCAAACAAACAATTGCTTTTACTTTTTCACGAACCAAAGGCAATAAATCGTTATAATCATTTCCTTTGTCTACACCACCAACAATCCAAACTGTTGTTTTGTCCATGCATTCTAATGCATAAAAAGTCGCATTTACATTGGTTGCTTTAGAATCATTGATATATTCTACACCGTAAACCTTTGCAACGTTTTCTAAACGATGCTCTGCTCCTTCAAAGTTTTCTAGACTCTCTTTTATATTTTGTTTTCTAATCTTTAATAATTGAGCAGCCATTGTCGCTGCCAAAGCATTCTTTGTATTATGTTTTCCTTTAATTGATAAAGTTGATATTGGCATGTTAATTTTATCTTTATTAATGTTGATGATGATATTATTATCTTTTATGTAAGCTCCGTATTCTAATTCTTTTTCAAGCGAAAACGGAACTAATTTTGCGCTTGTTTTATTTTCTTTTAACCAATTTTTGATTGCTTCGTCATCTGCATCATAAATTAAATAATCAGTTTCTTTCTGGTTCTTTGTAATTTTAAATTTTGATGCTATGTATGTATTAAAATCATATTCATATCGATCTAAATGATCTGGTGTAATATTGGTTAAAATTGCAATATGACTATTAAAATTTTCTATTCCATCTAACTGAAAACTACTTAATTCTAAAACATAATTCTCATACGTTTCTTCAGCTACTTGTTGCGCAAAACTGTCTCCAATATTCCCTGCAATTCCAACACTTAAACCCGCATTTTTTAAAATATGATGTACTAATAATGTTGTGGTAGTTTTTCCGTTTGAACCTGTAATTCCAATAATTGTTGCCTTTGTAAATTGAGAAGCAAATTCAATTTCAGAAATAACAGGTATTGATTTTTTAATCAATTTTTGAACTAACGCAACTTTGTCTGGAATTCCAGGACTTTTCATTACTAGGTCAGCATTTAAAATCTTACTTTCTGTATGTTGATTTTCTTCAAAATCAATCTCGTTATTTAAAAGAACTTCTTTATATTTTTTTGAAATCACACCTTTATCAGAAACAAAAATTTCATATCCTTTTTGTTTTCCTAAGATTGCAGTTCCAACTCCACTTTCTCCACCTCCTAAAATTACTAACCTCTCCATTTATCTCAATTTCAAAGTAACAATTGCAAATACCGCTAAAAGAATTCCAACAATCCAAAAGCGGACAACAATCTTACTTTCATGATAACTTAACTTCTGATAATGATGGTGTAAAGGCGCCATTTTAAAAATCCTTCTACCTTCACCAGATTTCTTTCTAGTATATTTAAACCAAGAAACTTGCAAGATCACTGAAAGGTTTTCTACGACAAATACTCCTGCTAAAATTGGCAGTAACAATTCTTTACGAATTGAAATTGCAATGACTGCTATAATCCCTCCAATGGTTAAACTTCCTGTATCTCCCATAAAAACTTGAGCAGGATATGTATTGTACCACAAAAAGCCAATTAAAGCTCCCGCAAATGCCAAGATAAAAACGGTCATTTCTCCAGAATTTGGGATGTACATGACATCTAAATAATCAGCAAAAATGATGTTCCCAGAAACCCATGCAAAAACTGCTAATGTGATTACAATTATTGCTGATGAGCCTGCTGCTAAACCATCAATTCCATCTGTTAAATTTGCTCCGTTTGAAATTCCCGTAACAATAAAAACGGTAATAAAAATAAAAACGATCCAACCATATTTTTCATAACCATCACCTAAAAAGTTAAATGCTTTTGAATAATCTAATTCGTTATCTTTAAAAAACGGAACGGTCGTTTTAGTCGATTTATGAGCTTCCCCAAAAACTTTTATCCGGCCATTATCTTGCATAACTTGTTGATCAATTGGCAATTGTTCTTTGATGGTGACGCCATCATTAAAATATAGCATTGACCCTACAATTACCCCTAAACCAACTTGTCCTAAAACTTTAAATTTTCCCTTTAAGCCTGCTTTATCTTTTTTAAATACTTTAATATAATCATCTAAAAAACCAATGAAACCCATCCAAACTGTAGTTATAATGAGAATTACGATGTAAATATTATTTAGTTTCGCTAATAAAATCACAGGAATTAAAGTTGCTAGAATGATAATAATTCCGCCCATTGTTGGAGTTCCAGATTTTTGTTTTTGTCCATCTAAACCTAAATCTCTAACGGTTTCTCCTACTTGTTGATTTCTTAAAAAACTAATAATTCTTTTACCATAAATTGTTGAAATCAATAAAGACAAAATAAATGCTGCTGCAGCTCTAAATGTGATAAATTGAAACACACTTGCACCAGGAAAACTAAATTGACTTTCTAAATATTCAAATAAATAATACAACATTTTACTACTTTTTTAATTGATTAAAACAGCTTGTCACTTCTTCTAAATCATCAAAATGTGAGCGATCTCCGTTGACTTCTTGATAATTCTCATGTCCTTTTCCGGCAATTAATATAATGTCTCCTGTTTCAGCTAATTTACAAGCCGTTTTTATTGCTTGTCTTCTATCTAAAACTGTTAATGTTTTTCTATAGTTTTCAGCAGAAACTCCTACTTCCATTTCATCTAAAATAGTTTGCGGATTTTCTGATCTTGGATTATCAGAAGTGAAAATTGCTTGGTTGCTTAATTGAGATGCAATGTGTGCCATCTTTGGTCTTTTTGTTACATCTCTATCTCCTCCACAACCTACAACAGTAATCACTTTTTCGTTGCCTGTTCTAATATCATTGATCGTTTCTAATACATTTTTTAAAGCATCAGGCGTGTGCGCATAATCAATAATTGCTGTAATTCCGTCTTCAGACATTACATATTGAAAACGACCACTTACACTTTCTAATTGACTTACAATGGTTAAAGTTTCTAATTTTTCTAATCCTAATAAATCTGCAGTCGCAATAATTGCTGTTAAATTGTAGATATTAAAAACGCCAATTAACTTTGTCCAAACTTCAGTTCCATCAACAGAAATCAAAGTTCCAGAAATTTGTTTTTCTAAAATTTTAACTTTGTAATCTGCGATTGTTTTTAAAGCGTATGTTTTCTTTTTTGCTTTGCTATTTTGCAACATAAAGTTGCCGTTTTTATCGTCAATATTTGTTAAAGCGAAAGCTGATTTTGGTAAAGAGTCAAAAAATATTTTTTTTACATTTCTATATTCAGCAAATGTGTCATGATAATCTAAATGATCATGAGAAAGGTTGGTGAAAATTCCGCCAGCAAATAGCAAACCCTCTGTTCTTTTTTGATGAATTCCATGAGAACTCACTTCCATAAAACAAAATTCCACGCCAGCATCTAACATCATGTCTAAATACTTATTGATTGTTACTGAATCTGGAGTTGTATGTGTCGCTTTAAATTCAGTTTCGTCAACCAAAATTTTAACTGTAGAAAGCAATCCAACTTTATAACCTGCTTTATGAAATAACTGATATAAAAGAGATGCAATAGTTGTTTTTCCATTGGTCCCTGTAACACCAACTACAGGGAATTTAGTTGAAGGGTTTTCATAAAAATTAGCTGCCATAATTGCCAATGCAACATTGGCGTCATCTACTTTAACATAGGTAATCCCTTCTTTTTTATCCGAAGGAAAATCTTCACAAACAATTGTAATTGCACCTAAAGAAATCGCTTTATCTATATACAAATGACCATCGACAGAAAACCCTTTCTGAGCAATAAAAACATCATTTTGTTTAACTTTTCTAGAATCGAAAACAAGCTTATCTACATCAATATTTGTATCTCCAAATACTTGATGAATTGCAACCTTATATAATATGTCTTTTAAGTTTTTCAGTTTATGATAATTTTAAAATAATAGTTGCTCCTTCTACTAATCTTTCTCCGTTTTGTATCGATTGATATTTCACTTTTCCTACTCCAGTAATTTTTACTTTCAATCCAATATTTTCTAATAAAGAAACCGCATCCATGCCTGGCATTCCCCTAACATTTGGCACGTATGTATATTCTTTATTAATAACCTTATTATATTTTTTATACTGATTTTCTATACTTGAAAATTCAACTTTATCTTCTACAGATTGATTATCGATAGGTGTTGTTGTATAAATTTTCTGAGCAATCTCTTTAAAGATTGGCGCTGCAACAGTAGCTCCATAATACCCTTTCTTTTTGTCAGGATCATGAACAACTACAATGCAAGAATATTTAGGATTATCCGCAGGGAAGAAACCCGCAAATGAAGCTACGTAATGATTGTTAGAGTATCCTGCAGCGACTGTATTACCATTTTCATCTTTATGTTTAGGAAGGTATTTTTTCGCAGTTCCTGTTTTTCCTGCCATAGAAAAATTAGGGGAATATATATTCTCTGCAGTTCCTTTAATAACTACATTTTCCATCACTTTTCTAATCTTCTTTAACGTTTCATCAGAAGCAATTTTAGGATTGACAATTTCAGTTTCAAAAATTTTTTCTGTTTTATCTTGTCTTCTTAATTCTTTTACAAAGCGTGGCTTTACCATTACACCATTATTTGCAACAGCATTATAAAACATTAATGTTTGCATAGGTGTAACAGAAATCCCATACCCCCAAGACATCCATGAAAGAGAAATTTTACTCCATCTTTTTTTGTCTTTAGGGTTCGGAACACTAGGTAATCCCTCACCTTTTATTTGAAATCCAATTGGTTTTGTAAATCCGTATTTTTCTAGTTTACTTATAAATTTTTCTGGTTTATCATCGTAATGTTTTCGTATTAACTTTACAATTCCAACATTAGATGAAACCTCAAAAGCTCTAGCAGCAGAAATCTTTCCATAACCACCTCTTTTAGAATCTTCAATCTTGCTATTATGAATGAAAATTTTACCTTTTTCAGTATCTACAACTGTAGATGTATCAATTACTTTATCATCTAAAGCAGCCATTAAACTTGCTAATTTAAAAGTAGAACCTGGCTCATGACTTTCCCAAACAGCATAATTTCTTTTCTCGTAGTATTTTCCTTTAGACGTTCTTCCTAGATTAGATATTGCTTTTATTTCACCTGTTGCCGTTTCCATAACAACTGCACAACCATGATCTGCCTCAAAATATTCTAATTGACGTAACAATGCATGGTGTGTAATATCTTGGATATTAACATCTATTGTTGTTATAACATCATGACCGTCAATCGGTTCTTTTTCGTTGACATCAGAAATTGGTTTCCATTGATTTTTTGCAATCTTCTGTTTCCAACGCAAACCATTTTCACCTTGCATAAAATCTGCAAAAGCACCTTCTATACCAGC
Organism: Polaribacter sp.; assembly: GCA_051276605.1. GTDB lineage: Bacteria > Bacteroidota > Bacteroidia > Flavobacteriales > Flavobacteriaceae > Polaribacter. The sequence goes on from JBNMNZ010000092.1 coordinate 5,713, forward strand.
CTCTCCTCTATAATCATCATAACCAATTGTTCTTTCTGCAATTTTACCAATTGGATGTGCACGTACTGTTTTATGTTCAGCTATAAAACCGCCTCTATAAACTCCCAAATTAAAAATTGGAAACTTTTTCATTTTTAAATAATCATTATATCCAACATTTCTAGCGATTAATAAATACCTGTTTTTACGTTTTTTTGCTGTTATTAATTTTGTTTGATAATGCATTATAGGTTTACCAAACAGTTTAGATAGTTCTTTAGACAAACCTGCTACATTTTTTTCAAAAGCACGATTTTTAACAGCTGCAACAACATCCATTCTAATCGTAAATTTAGACATTGAAGTCGCCAACAAATTACCATCTGCAGCATACACATTACCTTTGTTTGCTCTAATCGTATCCTGCTTTATTGTAAGCTCTGTAGAAAGTTTCTTGTATTTTTCTCCTTGAACGTATTGTATGTTTACGACCCTAAAAATAATCGCCAATAAAAAGAGCGTCATAAAAGCAGCTACTATATAAAATTTGGTAAGTATGCTTTTTTTCTGAGTTGCCAATTTATTAATCTTTATACGTTACTTTTATTTTTTTTGGAGGTGTTTTTGAAGGAATCAGTCCCCTTTCCTTTGCTTTCTCCCTGATGCTAGACTCCATTTTCATTCGCATTAAAATGGTGCCTGTGTCTACATACTCTGCCCTTAACTCTCTTTTACTTTTATTTAATTCTGAGATTTTAATTACTTTTCTATCCGCATTGTGCGCACTTGATATCATAACTAACAACAGCGCTACCACAAAAATTA
>JBNMNZ010000093.1:0-6505 GCA_051276605.1 Polaribacter sp.
GATTTAGTAGAGGTTTCAGGAACTGAAATTTTAAAAGATTCTAAACTTATTTGGATGCTCAATGATGGAGGAAACAAATCAAAACTGTATGGTGTTTCTTCAAAAGGAACGATTATTAAAGAGATACATATTGAAGCAAAAAATAAAGATTGGGAAGACTTATCCTCAGATATTGATGGTAATGTTTATATTGGAGATTTTGGAAATAACCTAAATAAAAGAAAGAATTTAAGAATTCTGAAAATTGATAAAAAGTATTTAAAAAAGAACAAAGCTGAAGCTATAGAAATAAAATTTAAATATGAAAATCAGCATAGATTCCCTCCTAAAAAGAAAGGTTTATATTTTGATGCAGAAGCTTTTTTTTACTTCAAAGATTATATTTATATTTTTACTAAAAGTAGAGTACATAATAAATACGGAAAAACCTTTCTATATAAGTTTCCTGCAATAAAAGGAAAACATATTGCAAAATTAATTGGTGAATTTGAAAACTGTAATGATTTAAAATGTTGGATTACATCTGCTGACATCTCTGAAGACGGTAAAAAAGTAGTGCTCCTGTCACAAAAAAACGTTCTAGTTTTTAGTAATTTTAATCAAGATAATTTCTTCTCAGGGAAAGTTAGAAAAATAGCATTAAAAAATTACTCTCAAAAAGAAGGGGTCTGTTTTAAAGACAATAACACTTTGCTAATTACTGATGAAAAAGCTCATGGAGCGGGTGGTAATTTGTATGAATTGAAGCTTAATTAAATTAAAAACTTGTAAAGTAATAGCAGCCAGCCTAAAGCCAAAAAAAAACCTCCTAAGGGAGTAATTGGCCCTAAATATTTTGTTTTTTTATTTTTTGAGGATAAAACTACCAAACCATAAATAGAGAACGAAAACAGTACAGTACCAATAATAAAAGTATAAACAATATAGGTGTCAATGCTAGTATTTGTTTCTAAATTAAAGCCTAGAACAAGTAATACAATTGCATGATACATTTGGTATTTTACGCCAGTTTCAAAACTTTGTAACTGATCAGAAGTTAGTTTTTTCTTTAGTAAGTGTGCTCCAAAAGCTCCAAAAATTACAGCTGTAAAACCAAATAAAGAACCAAAAATTAATGCTAGTTGTGTCATATAAAATATTAAAATGCAAATCCGAATGTTAATGAGAACCTTACGCCGTCTTCACTATTAAAAGCAGAAATATTTCCTGAGATCATATTTGCTGCGTTAATGAAGATCCCTCCTCCAAGAGAAGTGTTAAATTTAGTGTTTTTAAATGATGAATCTTGCTGACCCCAAACACTTCCATAATCAAAGCCACCAAATACTCCAATATTTAAAGGGACTAAGCTTGTCTTCATTTGTCTAAAATTTAAACGAATATCAGAACTATGATAAAATGAATTTTTACCTGTAAAACGTTGATTCCTATAGCCTCTTAAACCATCATTTCCGCCAATAGTTGCCGCTTGATAAAACTCATAAGAATCACCAAAGGTGAAATGTGTCTTTAATTTTGTGGCGAACACTAGTTGCCCACTAGAAACTAATTTATAATCAAAAGAAATGGAAGGAATTAGATACCCAAAATTGTTGTCATTATTTAAATTAGAGGTATACCCAGCTATTAATTCTGTTTTCATTCCCATCGTTGGGAATGCAGTATTGTCTGTGTTTTCAAAATGATAACTAGCTTCTGAATTAATAAACTTTTGATTTTCAAAGATTGGATTGTTTCCAATAAATTGACTTCTCACAAATCGATCAAAAGTATTTTCAATTTTAATAATTTGATATTTTACACCTAATTTTAGTTTTCCATCTAAATCACCTTTCCATTGTATAAAAGTACCTGCAATAAATTTACTAATTTTCACTCTGTTATAATCCTCTTCTTTTAAATCATTTGCCTCTAAATTTGAAGAATTGTTTCCTAAACCAAAATAATTAATCGCAAAATTCGGACTTGTAAAAGTGGAGTTTACTCCAAAATTCCATTTACCAAGTACATTTGCAATTTCAGAAGTATAATCAAGTTCAATTCCATTAGTAGAAAAATAATAAGCGCCAGAAAGTGAATGTTGAGAGGTAAAAGGATTTCTCTCAAAACCATAAGCTGTATAAATATTTGAAAACCCAACTTTAACGCCATCATCAGGATTAAAACCAATGGTTGGGGTAATTACATTTTTACTGTTTTTAAATTTTTTATAATCATAGACATTCGTTTCATAATCATCAGTTAATTTGATTTTTCCTTTATTTGTCTTAAAGGTGTTTTTCTTTGATTTGAAATCGTAAATAGTTACGTTTTTGCCATCTATAATATTGTAAATGTCATTATTCTGACCACCAATAATTCTCAGTTTTATTTGCTTTTCCCCTTTCCCTTTAACCACAAAAACATCATCGTCATTTAAACCATAAATCCAAATTTCTTTTGTTTCAGATTCATTATAAATTCGCTGATGAAAAACGACATCCTTTTTTCCTTTCTTTATTCTGTAAACAGTAATTTTTGTTTGTCCATTTTGTAGCCTTTCAATTTCGAACCAATCATCTTTTTGAGTTCCTATAATCACCTGAAATTTAGTTATATGACTAAAATATGAATCTGAAATATTCTGTAAATTACTTCTTCTTCCTTGTAGCTTTCTTTTTATTTCTTGAATAGTTTCACCCTTTACTTCATCAGGAAAATTAGTAAAAGCTTCATCAATGACTACATCCGTAATATTGTTTCTTATGAGTTCAACTTGTTTGTCCCAGATACCTTTCTCAGACCTAGAAATCAAAACCATATCTAAAGGGTAAGGTTCTAAATTAAACCATTTTGGACTTTTTAATTTTTTTGTGTACGATTTCATTAAACGCAATGTAGGTACTAGTTTTGTCGCTATATTTAACAAAGCCCCATCCCCGAAAATAGAAAAGGCTTGATCTCTATCTCTAGGTATTGGTCTGTAAATTGTTTGCTTCTTTTCTTTAAAAACAGCCCACCTCCATTGGTCTTCATGCCTGTCCCAATCTCCAATTAGCATGTCAAATAAGCGTGCTTTTATATAAGCTTCTTCATCTAAAATATGATGTTCGTTTTTATTTAAATTATGTAATAAATCATCTGTACTAATTACTTTGTTCGCAAAACCAAAACTTGCTTTGTCTCCATGACCAGAAGAAGCACGTTCTTCAATCATATATAATTCGTCTCCAAATTCAGCATTAAATTGACCTAAACTATTTTGTTTTGGAATATAATATAAAACAGGATTTGTATGATAAACGCCAATAGCATCAGACAATCTACCAATAGTAAACGGTGCATAAGGATGTGAGCCTGTAAAGACATCAGATAGTAAATTTTCTGTCGCTGTGCCGTCAAATTTACCTTCTACGTATTGATCTTTAAAAGCGACTGCCTGCAAATATTGAACAGCATTCTTTCGCAAAGCACGCATTACATATTCACGTCCTTTTTTATCACGCAATCGTAAGGATTTAGACTGATGTCCTCCTCCTTTTCTTACGGGCTTTAATCCCCCAAAAAGGGTGTCTAAATCGACAGTTGGTGCGTTTACTAAGGTTCCAAAATATTTTCGATACCGTTCTCCCCATAAAAAACGATACTTTTTACTTTTAGTAACTTCTTCTTTGGTATAAATAGATGCTTTTTTTTCTATAATTTTCCTTTTTGGAAATGTGTTTAAAACCTTCTTTTCATTTGCCGATAAAACTTCAGTTTTAAAGACTATTTTATCGTCATTTACACTATAAAAACTAACCTCGGATGATCCATCTTTATAGATATCTAACTTAGCAAACCCTTGAGCTCCATAAGAGAATTTTACTCCGCCAGATAATTTTGTTGCAGTTGTTTTAGAGCCAGAACCACTAACTATTTGAGGAAGATTGTCTTTTACGATATATTGTAAATTATGATCATGACCAGAAACAAAAATAGTTTTGTCGTTTTTTTGAGATAAAGTTACTATGCGTTTTTTGAGTTCATTGTATTTTTTATTTTGAATGTCTGCATTGGAAAGTCCGGATGTTTTGCGAATTAAATTTTTGATAGAACCTAAAATTGGCAATGGACTCATATGACTTGAGAAAGAGTATTCTCCTCCATGAGAACCATTTGTGAACATAGGATGATGCATTGCAATAATAGTTGTTTTACCTCTCGCTTTTTTAATCAATCCTTCAAATTCATCGAAGAATTTTGTTCTTGTTTTAATTTCACAATGATCATTTATAGTTGGGTGTTTGTCCCAATTTGTTAAATACCAATGTGTGTCAACAATAATTAGAACAATGTCTTTAGAGATGTCTACTTTTTCTAAAGGGCATCCATTTTGTGGTAAAAAAGAGTTCTTACCTAATGCTTTTTCTACTAGTTTTTCTTCTCGCTTTAGACCCTCTAAACCATTATACCAATCATGATTTCCTGGGATAAAAATAGAGTTTCCTTTAAAGTCTTTAGCAATATCCGTTTGTGCTTCAATTCTTCTTTTTGCCAACCGATATTTTTTAGATTTTTTCTTCGGAATTCCAGTTTCGTACACATTGTCTCCTAAAAAGATTAAGGTTGAATTTTTAGTTGAATTTTCAATTTTATTTTTTAAATACTTTAAAGCTGGTGAATCTTCATTTAAAGTAGAATTTCCTGAATCACCTATTAAATAAAATGAATGTATTAATTTAGAACTATCTTTTTTGTATTCAAAATTTTGGTTTTCTGCAACTTGCATTTTCATTGTTGCACAGGCAGATGCCAATAGAATTATGAAGGTAAATAAAAAATATTTAATGAATCTCATAAGTGCAAAATTAACTCTTTATAATCGATTTTTTAAACAGCTGTAGGTCTCTTTTAGTATCTATATCAAAGAAATTTGTTGTCGATTTTGGACAAAGAACTTCACTTCCTCTTTTGGTGATGAATTCTTTTGCCCCTTTATCTCCCTTTATCAGCAGTAAATCGGTAAAATATTTTTCAGGAAAGATGGCAGGAACCCCTAACTTATTTCCATAATTTGATGCAATAATTGTATTATTGTTTTTTTTAAATAGCTTTAACATCGCTTTTAAATATGTAATTTCAATTGCGGGTTGATCTGCTAATAAAATAAAGATACCTTCAAAATTTAATTTATTTTTATTAAAATAATTGATTCCAGAAACGATGCTTGAGCTCAAGCCGTTTTTAAATTTTTTATTATTGATAAACTCGATATTTTTTGATGTAATTCCTTGTTTAATTTCATCGCAATTTGCTCCCAAAACACAGAAAATATTTTCAGAAAATAGACTACTCACTTTATCTAAAGTAATGTCTAAAAGTGTTTCACTGTTAATTTTTTCTAGCTGTTTTATCCTATTCATTCTTGATGATTTTCCGGCAGCTAATATTAAAACAGCAATATTTTTCATCAATTAATTATGGATTTTACCATTTAATTTTCGCAAAGAAAATGGTACTTTTTTTCGAACTACAGATAAAATTTCTGCAACAATAGAAAGTGCAATTTCTTCTGGAGTTTTGGCACCAATATGCAAACCTGCAGGTGTGTAGATATTATCTAAAAATTCATCAGAGATATCAGGAGCAAAGTCAAAAAGTTCATTAAATAAACGTTCTCTTCTATTTGGAGCACCCAAAACACCAATATATTTTGGTTTGTATTCAGAGAGTTTTACTAAGTATTTTAAATCTTGCACGTAACTATGATTCATAATGACAATAGCAGTATTTTCTTCAATATTAGTAAATTTAATTGTTTCTGGCGTATCACCAATAACAGCTTTTGCCCCGGGGAAATCTGCGATTTTTTTACTATCTTTTGCAGAAGTGATTACATCAATTTCCCAACCCAAACTAGCAGCTATTTTGCACAATTTAACAGCATCATGTTCACCACCAATTATAATCAGTTTGAAATTCGGCTCTAAAACTTGAGAAAAAATGGCGATATTATTTTTATTTTGATGGTCAAAGGATTCTGAAAACTTAAATTGTTCTTTGTTTTCAAAAGTAATGATAGAACCAAAATTACCAAAAGCTTCATCTTCTTTTATAAAATGATTTTCAATTTTTAGGGTTTGTCTGTTAGAATTAGCGATAGAAAAGGCTGTTATAAAATCATTAGAAATAAAAAAAGGTTCAATTAAAACATATAAAACACCTTCGCAACCTAGCTTGTATCGACCATCATAAGTGATTATTTTTGGCCTGTCGGTTAAAAAAACACTCTTTGCTCGGTGAATAATTTCTTTTTCTACACAACCACCACTAACGGCGCCAATAGAATTTAAATCTTCAGAAATCAGCATTCTAACTCCTGGTTTTCGATAAGAAGAACCCTTAAGGTGTACCACAGTTGCCAAAACATTCTTCAATCTTTTTTGTTGATTGATGACTGCATGCTTGATAATTTCTTGTAGTTCGTGGATCATTGATGAATACTAAAATTTATCTCTAAATATAAAACTTTTAAAGTTATTCT